>JAFOFE010000057.1 GCA_017387475.1 Clostridia bacterium
ACCAAGTGTAGTTTTGTGGCTGCTTCGACGAACGTTTTTGCAAAGCAAAAACAGTTCAAACCCAAACAATGCCACAAACAAAAAATAAAACACCAACCAAAAGGTTGGTGTAAGCACTAGGGTACTCTGCGTCGGCGTTTTTTCGAACACTGTCGGTGTTACCGAAAAAACTTGCCTTACTCGAGACTTCGCAGACCACAAAACCAAGTGTAGTTTTGTGGCTGCTTCGACGAACGTTTTTGCAAAGCAAAAACAGTTCAAACCCAAACAATACCACAAACAAAAAATAAAACACCAACCAAAAGGTTGGTGTTTTATTTTGGCTGGGGCACTAGGATTCGAACCTAGGTAATGACGGAGTCAGAGTCCGTTGCCTTACCGCTTGGCGATGCCCCAATACAACGATATTATTATATATCATTTTTCGGTAAAGTCAAGTTGTTTTTTCAAAAAAACAACTTTTTTCTTGATTTTAATATGTATATATGATATATTAACAAGGAATTCGGGGGCGTAGCTCAGCTGGGAGAGCGCTTGAATGGCATTCAAGAGGTCATGGGTTCGATCCCCACCGTCTCCACCACCACCCAGCAGGGTGGTTTTTTGTTTATTAGACAAGTATTATACGAAAGGTGAAACGAAAGTGTTTGGACTTGGAACGATAATTAATACAGTCGCAATAATACTGGGTGGCGTTATAGGCTGCCTTTTCGGCAAGTTTATTTCGGAAAACATTCAAGAAACTTTAAGCAAGTCTATTGGTGTCTGCGTGCTTTTTGTTGGTATGGCAGGTGCTTTCGAAGGGATGTTTACCGTTGTAGGCAGTGGCATTTCTTCCGGTGGTACCATAATGATAATATCAAGCATAGCAATCGGTGCGCTTATAGGCGAAGCTATCGGTATTGAAAACTGGTTCGAAAAACTTGGCGAATGGCTTAAAATTAAGTCGGGTAACGCAAAAGACAAACTGTTTGTAGATGGTTTTGTAACTGCATCGCTAACCGTTTGCATTGGCGCAATGGCAATTCTTGGCGCCATAGAGGACGGTCTTACAGGCGACTATTCTACCCTTACAACAAAAGGTATTTTAGACCTTATAATTATCGCAGTTATGACCTGTTCTCTTGGTAAAGGCTGCATTTTTTCGGCAATTCCTGTGCTTGTTTGGCAGGGAAGCATAACCCTGCTTGCACGCTTTATTAAGCCAATTATGACCGAAGCTGCGCTTGCAAATTTATCGCTTGTTGGCTCAATTCTTATCTTCTGTGTAGGCTTAAATTTAGTGTGGGGCAAAAAAATTCGTGTGGCAAATTTATTACCATCAATAATAATTGCTGTAATAATTGCCTTCTTGCCCATTTCTTTCTAAAAGGAAAATGTTTACAAACGTCGAAATTTATTGTATAATTACATAAAATATTTTTAAGGAGAGAAAAATATGGAAGCTACATTTGCTGCATTTATACCTGCCATAGTTGCAATTGTTTTAGCTCTTGCTACCAAACAGGTATATGTATCATTGTTCCTTGGCATTTTTACCGGCGCACTTATGTATGCAGGTGGAAATGTTTTACGCGCACTTGGCACAGTTTACACTGTTATGAGTGAAAAAGTTGGCGCAAACGTGCCTATCATAGTATTCCTTGTAGTACTTGGTATTTTTGTTGTTTTAATGCAAAAGTCCGGTGGCTCAAAGGCTTACGGTGAATGGGCAGGTAAAAAAATCAAGTCTAAAAATGGCGCACTCGCTGCAACTGCAGGTCTTGGCTGCCTTATCTTCGTAGACGACTATTTCAACTGCTTAACCGTTGGTTCTGTTATGCGTCCCGTAACCGATAAGTTCAAGGTTTCTCACGCTAAACTTGCTTGGGTTATCGACAGTACAGCTGCACCAATTTGTATTATCGCACCCATTTCTTCTTGGGCTGCTGCAGTATCAGGTCAGCTCGAAGGCGACGGACTCGTTGTATTTATGCAAACAATTCCGTTTAACGTTTATGCAATTCTTACTATCATTATGGTATTCGTTTTCTGTGGTCTTAATTTAGACTTTGGTAAAATGAAGAAGAATGAACAAATTGCTCAAACCACAGGCGATCTCAACGCAGGCGAAACCGACCTTCCCACCGACGAAGACACATCTATTGTTGTTAACGCAAACGGCAAGGTTCGTCACTTAATCATTCCTGTTATTATTCTTATTGCTTGCTGTGTTGGTGGCATGATTTATTCTGGTTTCTACTTCGACTGGGATGCCGGCGCATACGGCACAGAACTTCAGTCTGCAAACGTTATTGAAGCATTCTCTAACTGCGACGCAGGTACATCACTTGCTATCGGTTCTACCATCGCTCTCGTTATTGTGGCTGCTTATTATATGATTTCCAAGGTTGTTTCCTTCAAAGAAATCACAAACAGCTTTGTACAAGGCTTCAAGGCAATGGTTCCTGCAGTTCTTATCTTAACATTTGCTTGGTCCATTTCGGGCATTATGGGCGCTAAGGGTGGTTATCTCGACGCTCAGGGCTTCGTTGAAGCTAATATGGCAAATATTCCTGCAACCGTTCAGGCATTCTTCCCCGCAATATTCTTTGTTCTTGCTTGTGGTATTGCATTCGCAACAGGAACATCTTGGGGTACCTTCGGCGTTCTCGTTCCCGTAGCAGTAACACTCCTTGGTGGAAGCGGAACAGAGGTATTCTTAACCGTATCTGCAACCCTTGGTGGTGCAGTATTCGGCGACCACGTATCTCCCATTTCCGATACAACAATTCTTTCTTCTACCGGTGGTAACTGCAACCACGTAGACCACGTTAGAACACAGTTCCCATACGCCGGAACAATAGCTGTTATCGCAACAGTTTCTTATGTTGTTGCAGGCTTACTCGCAAAGCTCGGTGGCCTTGTAGCCGGCGCTGCTATGTGGGCTGTAGCACTCGCACTCTTCGCTGCATTTACACTTATCGTTAAAATGTCAAACAAGAAGAATATAGCACAGTAAAAATTAAAACCCCGTAGGTCAAAACCTACGGGGTTCTTTTTATAGTATAAAACTTATTAAAATCATAAGACCTAATAGTGCAAAATTCAAAACAGAAAAATAAAGTAAATATTTGCCTTTGCTGTCTAGTAGTTCGGTAGCAACATATTTGTAAGAAATAAGGCTTGCCATAGAAGCAATTAGCGTGCCAAGACCACCAATGTTAACACCAATAAGCAATGCTTCCATATTGTCGGTAAAGCCTGTAAGTAAAAGTGCTGCAGGTACGTTGCTGATTACCTGACTAATAAGTGCCGAAAATAAAACTTCTTTTCCATTTATAAGCGTTTCTATCATATTGTTTATAAACGGAACCCTTCCCATATTGCCAACAAAAATAAAGAAACCAACAAAGGTTAAAAGTAAACTGTAATCTACCTTTGGAATTATCTTAATATCAAAAATAAGCAGTGCTGCAATAACTACGGCAAGGCAAACAATATGATTTATAATGCCCACCACAGCCAAAAGGCTGGTTATAAAAAGAACAAGAAAGAAAATAGTGCTTTTTGTGTTTGGTGCTTTTATATCTTCGCTTACAGTTTTTACGTCTTCCTTTTTAATAAATAAAATTAAACCTATAAGAACTAAAAGACAAATAAGCGAATAGGGAAGAAGTAGCCTTAAAAAATCTGCAAAGGAAAGCCCCGACACACTGTAAATATAAATGTTTTGTGGGTTACCAATTGGGGTAAGACAGCTGCCCATATTCGCTGCTACCGTCTGCAAAATTACCGTAAAGGGTATAAGCTTTTTCTTGCCTGCAAGTTTTAAAACCGTAATTGCAAAAGGCACAAAAGTAATTAGCGCAACATCGTTTGTAATAACGGTAGAAAAGAAAAAACAAAGCAGCACTAAAATTAGCACAACGCTTTTTGTCCCTTTCGCCATTTTTAAAAGTCGGCTTGCGCAAAAGGTAAAAAGACCTGCTTTCGAAAAGCCAACCATTACAGCCATAAGACAAAACAGCAACGAAAGAGTTCGTACGTCTATATACGCTAGGTATTGCGCATCCGGCACAACCAAAAACATAGACAAAATTGCCAATACCCAAGATATACAAAGTACTGCTTCTTTTTTAATAAAAGAAATAATATTTGCCATTTATAACCTCGTTAAATTTTTGTTGTTTATGGATATATTATAACAAATGTCAACAAATAATGGTAAAATATTTTCTTTACGGCGTAAAATATGTCGTTTTTTGTACAAATACAACAAAATATACAAAAATAATTTGGAATACTCAATATAAAATATACAATATTTTGCTTGCAAAAGGCTTGTAAATTTGGTAATATTAAGTTGACATATAATGTTATGAGGTGAAGTATGTTTAATTCCGGCAAATCTGTATCAGAAAGACTTTCTCTTTTCCATAATCAGCTTTGTGCCGATACCTACGAAATTTTGGGCGCACATCCACAAGACGATGGCGCTGTATTCAGGGTTTGGGCGCCAAACGCTAAAGAAGTAAGCCTTGTTGGCGACTTCAATGGTTGGGACCAAAACGCACACAAAATGTACAGGGTTACCCCAGGCATTTGGGAAGCTGTGGTTGAAAAAGTAAATAATTTCGATGCGTACAAGTTCGCAGTGTCCGACTTTAACGGCAACACCGTATTAAAGTCCGACCCTTACGCCAGACATTACGAAACTGCACCGGGCAACGCTTCCAAAATATATTTCGAAGAAGACTATGTTTGGAACGATGCTAAATGGAATAAAGATAAGCAAACAAAGGATATTTATTCTTCGCCTATCAATATTTACGAGGTGCATTGCGAGTCTTGGCGTAAATATGCCGACGGCTCTAATTTCGACTACATCAAGTTGGCAACAGAACTTTCAGAATATGTAAAAGAAATGGGTTATACCCATGTTGAATTTATGCCCCTTACAGAATATCCCTTTTCGGGTTCTTGGGGCTATCAGGTAACAGGCTATTTTGCGCCTACCTCTCGTTACGGTACCCCTAACGATTTCAAGAAGATGATAGACATCTTCCATCAAGCAGGTATTGGCGTAATTTTAGACTGGGTGCCTGCCCACTTCCCACGAGATGAACACGGTCTGTTCCGTTTCGACGGCACACCTTGCTTCGAATACGACGACCCACGCAGAGGCGAGCATAAAGAATGGGGAACCTGCGTATTTAATTACGGTAAGGTAGAAGTTATGAACTTCCTTTTATCTTCTGCTTGTATGTTCCTTAAAGAATTCCACATAGACGGACTTCGTGTAGATGCAGTAGCATCAATGCTTTATCTCGATTACGGCAGAAAAGATGGCGAATGGGCGCAAAACCAATACGGTGGAAACGAACACATCGAAGCTATCGAATTTTTAAGAAGACTTAACGAAGCCTGCTTTGCTGTTAACCCACAGGTAATGATGATTGCCGAAGAATCAACAGCTTGGCCAATGGTTACCAAACCTGCCGACTGGGGTGGACTAGGCTTCAACTTTAAGTGGAATATGGGTTGGATGAACGATACACTTCGTTATCAGTCGCTAGACCCAATTTACCGTAAATTCGAACACAACCTAATCACGTTTTCATTTATGTATGCCTTTTCCGAAAATTTCATCTTGCCCATCTCGCACGATGAAGTAGTTCACGGAAAATGCTCACTCATAAATAAAATGCCGGGCGAATATGACCAGATGTTCGACAACTTCAGGGCGTATGTAGCGTATATTATGATGCATCCCGGTAAAAAGCTTCTCTTTATGGGAAGTGAATTTGCACAGTTTATTGAATGGGACTACAAAAAAGAGCTCGACTGGAGCCTACTGTCCTTCGATAAGCACAGACAAACCAAAGATTTTGTTCAGGCACTTAATAAGTTCTATCTTGAAAATCCTGCCCTGTACGAATACGATTTCGACAGCAGAGGCTTCCAATGGATTTCGGGCGAAGACTATGCTCAAAGCATAATCTGCTTCAGAAGAAAAGCCAAAAATGGCGAAGAACTTATAGTTGTTTGCAACTTCGCACCTGTTACCCGTGAAAATTACAGAATAGGCGTACCCGAAGCCGGAACCTACAAAACTGTATTTTGCTCCGACTGGCAGGCTTTCGGTGGTGCTACCGAAAAGGCAAGACGTGGTGTTAAATCACAAAAAGAAGCTATGCACGGCGAAGAAAATTCACTTGAACTTACCATACCCGGTATGTCTGTAACTGTTTACAAGAAGTTTAAACGCAACACTAAATAATATTCGCAGGAGATGAGAAACTTGAAAAAGACAGAATGTGTAGCAATGCTTTTAGCGGGTGGACAGGGAAGCCGTCTTGGCGTACTTACCCAAAAAATAGCAAAACCTGCAGTACCTTACGGTGGAAAGTATAGAATTATCGATTTCCCACTTTCCAACTGCGCTAACTCTGGTATAACCACAGTTGGCATACTTACCCAGTATCAGCCACTCGAACTTTCAGACTATGTTGCTTCGGGCAAATTCTGGGATCTCGACCGTAGAAACGGTGGTGTTCATGTACTTCCCCCATATCAACAAATTAGTGGCGCTAATTGGTATAGAGGAACTGCTAACGCAATTTACCAAAACTTAAACTTTATTGAACGCTATGACCCCGAACATGTGCTTATCCTTTCGGGCGACCATATCTATAAAATGGACTACGCAAAAATGATTGCACAGCACAAGGAAAATAATGCCGACTGTACCATTTCGGTAATCGATGTTCCACTTGAAGAAGCATCTCGTTTCGGTATTATTAACTGCAACCCCGATGGCACTATTTACGAATTCGAAGAAAAACCAAAGCAACCAAAAAGCACATTGGCTTCAATGGGTATTTACGTGTTCAATTGGGATAAGCTTAAGAAATATTTAACCGAAGACGAAGCTAACGAAACATCTTCAAATGACTTCGGTAAAGATGTTCTTCCTGCAATGTTAAACGACGGTTGCAAAATGATGGTTTACCGTTTTAACGACTATTGGAAGGATGTAGGAACTATTGAATCTCTTTGGGATGCAAACCTTGACCTACTCAATCCTAAAATCGATCTTAACCTTTCCGACCCCAACTGGAAAATCTATTCGGGTACACAGGGTCTTCCCCCACAGTATATGGGCGAATCGGCCGATGTTGAAAATTCCCTTGTAACCGTTGGTTGCGATGTAAACGGCAAGTTAGATTATTCGGTACTTTTCGAAAATGTTACCGTTGAAGAAGGCGCAGTTGTTGAATATTCATTAATTATGCCCGGTTCGGTAATTAAAAAGGGTGCTGTCGTAAGATATGCAATTGTTGCTGAAAATGCCGTTGTTGAAGAAGGCGCAGTTATTGGTCAAAGCCCCGAAGAAATCAGCAATATCGACAATTGGGGCATTGCAGTTGTCGGCGACGGACTTACCATTGGTAAGGGTGCTGTTATTACTGCAGGCAAAATGATTACAGAAGATGTTAAGGAGGGTGAAACCGTATGATTATAAGCAACACTTTAGGCATAGTTTTTGCTAATGCCCACGATGCACTCCTTAAAGATATGACCAAAACAAGCTCTATGGGCGCCGTAAACTACGGTGGTCGTTATCGTCTTATCGACTTTGCGCTTTCCAACCTTTCAAACGGTGGCGTAAGCAAGGTCGGCGTTATTACAAAATCTAACTATTATTCTCTTATGGCCCATATAGGCAACGGTAAACCGTGGGATTTAGACCGTAAAAAAGGTGGTATCAACATACTCCCACCATACATTTCTCCCGAAGCACAGGTTTACAAGGGCAGACTCGAAGCAATTCACGGCATACTTGAATATTTAGAAGAATCTAAAGAAGAAAATGTTGTTATTTGCGATAGCGACGTTGTTGCTAATATCAATATCAGAAATCTTTTGGCTTATCATAAAGAAAAGAATGCAGATATCACAGTAGTTACAGCCTATGGCAAAAAACCTAACGGCCAAAAAGATATGATGCATTATGACTTCGGTGAAGACGGAAGAATTATTTCGGTAGATTTCAGCCCTGCTGAAGACTGCGAATACAGCCTAGATACAATGGTTATCGGCAGAGAACTTTTAATTGATATTGTAAAGGCAGAATTTGCTACACAAGGCGTAAGCCTTTCTCACGGAATTTTTGAAAAAGGCTTAAATAAATATCGTATCTATGGTTATAAGCATCAGGGCTATTCTGCTGTAATCGATAGCATCGAAAGCTACTTTAATGCAAACCTTGACCTTTTAAGCAAAGAAGTTAGAAACGATGTGTTCAATAAAAACAATCCTATCTACACCAATTCGCGCGATGATATGCCGGCAAAATACGGACTTAAATCAAAGGTTAAAAATGCAATTATAGCAGACGGATGTATTATTGAAGGAACCGTTAAAAACAGTGTGCTTTTCCGTGGCGTAAAGGTAGGCGCAGGTGCAGTTGTTGAAAACTGTGTGCTTATGCACGGCGCAGAAATTGGCGCAGGTGCAAAGGTTAGCAACGTAATTGCCGACAACTTTGTAAAAATTAGCGACAACAAAGAAGTAGGAGCTCAAACAGGTGTTGTCTACATAGAAAAAAACACTTTAATCGGAGGATAAAATGAAAGTATTATACGCAACCAGCGAAGCATATCCTTACGCTATGTCGGGTGGTCTTGCCGACGTTGCAGGTGCGCTTCCTAAAGCACTTCGCCGCCGTCTTGTAGGCTGCCGAGTGGTTATGCCTCTTTATTCCAGCGTGCCCGAAGAACTAAAGGCAGAAATGAAGTTTATAACTTCAATTACTGTACCGGTTTCTTGGCGCCGTCAATATTGTGGAATTTTTGAAGCGAAATATAACGGAGTTATCTACTACCTTATAGATAATCAGTACTATTTTAAAAGGGAAGGTCTTTACGGCCATTACGACGATGCAGAGCGCTTTGCATTTTTCTCACGCGCAGTGCTTGAAATTCTGCCTTATATCGACTATGCACCCGATATTATCCATTGCAACGACTGGCAGACAGCAATGATACCTGTTTTCCTTGACAGATTCTATTGCCACGACCTTCGCTACTTAAATATTAAAACCGTTTTCACAATACATAACATTCAGTATCAGGGCAAATACGGTTTCGAACTTATTGGCGATGTTTTAGGCATCCCCGAAGCCGACAAACAGCTTGTTGAATATGAAGACTGTGTTAATCTTATGAAGGCTGCTATCGAGTGTTCTCACAGAGTAACCACCGTTTCGCCAACCTATGCAAACGAAATTTTAACACCACACTATTCACACGGCTTAAACCCCATTCTCGAAAGAAATCAGCATAAGCTTTGTGGTATCGTAAACGGTATCGACACCGTGGTTTACGACCCCGAAACAGATAAAGCTTTATTCAAAAACTTCTCGGCTTCAGAGCCTAAAAATAAGGCTGTTAACAAGGCTAAACTTCAAGAATATTTGGGTCTTCCCGTAAAGGCAGACGCTCCACTTATCGGCATTGTTTCACGCCTTGTTGGTCATAAAGGCTTCGACCTTGTTAAATGTGTGTTCGAAGATATGCTCCGTGCCGATCTTCAAATTGCAATTCTAGGCTCGGGCGATTGGGAATTCGAAACCTTCTTCTACGAAATGGCTAAAAAGTATCCCGATAAGGTTGCTTTCAAGCCCGGCTTCATTCCCGATTTAGCAAGAAAGATTTATGCAGGCGCAGATATCTTCTTAATGCCTTCTAAATCTGAACCTTGTGGTCTTGCTCAAATGATAGCGCTTCGTTACGGCACTATCCCCATTGTTCGCAAAACAGGTGGCCTTAACGATACTATTACCGATGTATCACTTGAAGGTGGAAACGGCTTCGTATTCGATAACTACAATGCTCACGAAATGTTAGAAGCAGTATGGCGTGCAGTAGGCCTTTATGGCGATAAAAAAGCTTGGAATGCGCTTCGCGATAACGCGCTTGCTATCGATAACGGTTGGAATATTTCTGCAGGCAAGTACATTAAACTTTACAAAGAGTTACTTTCGTAGTATAATAACTCTCGCTTGTTGAAGTAAAAGCTTCATAAACTATAATCACTATAATCTGGGGTCGGTTTTGCCGACCCCAATAATTCGAAAAAAGGTGAATTTAATGTTAGATGTACTTAAATCAATAATACTTGGCATTATCGAAGGTATAACCGAATGGTTGCCCATAAGCAGCACAGGCCACTTAAAGCTTGCAGGAAATCTGCTCGCTTTCGAAAACGTAAGTGAAGGCTTCCCACAAATGTTCGACTATGTGGTGCAGCTTGGCGCAATTCTTGCCGTTGTTGTAATGTTTTGGAATAAGCTTTGGCCCTTTACTTCAAAGGAAAAAGGCTTTATAAAGCCAAAAAGTATGATGATATGGCTAAAGGTAATCGTTGCAATGATACCTGCAGCCGTTGCAGGAATATTGCTTGATGATTGGGTAGAAAGTCTGCTTGTAGACCCAAAACTCGAAGCTACGGTTATTTCGGCAACACTCATTATTTACGGTATTGCCTTCCTTGTAATCGAAAGTATTAATGCAAACAAAAAGCCAAAGGTAATCTCGGTTAAAGCGCTAACCTATAAAGATGCAATTTTAATTGGTCTTTTCCAGGTGCTTTCAATAATTCCGGGTACTTCACGTTCCGGCTCTACAATTCTTGGTGCAATAATTCTTGGTGTATCCCGTACAGTTGCTGCAGAATTCAGCTTCTTCCTTGCAGTTCCCGTAATTTTTGGCGCAAGCCTTCTTAAAATACTTAAATTCGGCTTCAACTTCACAGGTATAGAATTTGTAATTCTTGCAGTTGGTATGGTAACAGCCTTTGTAATTTCAATTCTTGCTATTAAGTTCTTACTTGGCTATATCAAGAAGAAAGATTTCAAGGTGTTCGGTTATTATCGCATAGTTTTAGGACTTTTGGTTCTTGGCTACTTTTGGTTGTTAGCAAAATAAAAAATTGCCTTGGGGGTAAACTCCAAGGCGTTTTTTTACTAAAAAATTCAAAAATAATAAATTAGAAAACTGAAGAAAAAACGAGAAAACAAGAGAAAAAACGAGTTTTAATTTGTTAAATTAATTTTTATTAAAAAATGTGTTGACAAAGCCTTTTGCGCTTGTTATAATAGCAAGGCACTTAAAAAATATTGGAGGAAATAATTATGTCCACTTTTATGGCAAAACCCGCTGAAATTCAGCGTAAGTGGTATGTAGTAGACGCTGCTGGAAAACCTCTTGGCCGTACCGCTGCTAAGGTTGCAGACCTTCTTCGCGGTAAAGGTAAGCCCGAGTTCACTCCTCACGTTGACTGCGGAGACCACGTTATCGTAATCAATGCTGAAAAAGCAGTTCTCACCGGCAAAAAGCTCGAGAACAAATATTATCGTCATCACACAGGTTACATCGGTAACCTCAAAGAAGTTAAGTATGCTACACTTATGGCTACCAAGCCCGAAAAGGCTATGGAACTCGCTGTTAAGGGCATGGTTCCCGATACTACTATCGGCCGTGCAGCACTTACCAGACTTCGTGTATACAAGGGAACTGAACATCTCCATGCTGCTCAGAAGCCCGAAGTAATCGACTAAGAAAGGAGCACAGAGTAATGATAGAAGGAAAGCCTTATTTTTACGGAACCGGCAGAAGAAAGAGCTCTGTTGCCCGTGTTCGCGTTTACAATGGTACAGGTAAAATCATCATCAACGACCGTGAAATCGACGATTATTTCGGTCTTGAAACCTTAAAGCTCATCGTTCGTCAGCCTTTAGCTCTTACTGACCTCGATGGCAAGTTCGATATTATTTGCCGTGTTGCAGGCGGCGGTGTTACCGGTCAAGCTGGTGCTATCCGTCACGGTCTTTCACGTGCACTCCTTCAGTACGACGCAGAACTTCGCGGCGCACTCAAGAAGGCAGGTTTCTTAACCAGAGACCCAAGAATGAAGGAAAGAAAGAAATACGGACTCAAAGGCGCACGTCGTGCACCCCAGTTCAGCAAACGTTAATTACGTATTTGCAAATTTCAAGGCTTTGTGGTTTACCACAGAGCCTTTTCTTTTTGTGCACGACGTGCCGTCGTGGCGCTTACGGCGCCCGTCCCTTTTGTCGCTTTGCGACATTTCCCCACACAGTGGGGAATCACCCCAGTTCTCCAAGCGTTAATTATATTTTCGCAAAATTTACAAGCTCCAATTCGTTGGAGCTTGTTTTTTTTATATTC
>JAFOFE010000058.1 GCA_017387475.1 Clostridia bacterium
ATTACAAAAGGTACAAAGGCACCCGGTGCAGCAGGTAAAATTCACACCGATTTTGAAAGAGGCTTTATTAGAGCCGAAGTTATTGCTTTTGATGACTTTATGGCTTGTGGTGGCTCGATGGTTACTGCAAAAGAAAAAGGTCTTGTAAGAAGCGAAGGCAAAGAATACGTTATGAACGACGGAGATATTGTTCTTTTCCGTTTCAACGTATAATTTACTTTTAAAAACTAAAAATATTTTAGGGTGATTTTATGCCATACGGATATTATTATGGTATTGATGTGTACTATATCATTTTAATTTTGCCTGCTTTTGTTTTATCGTTAGCAGCGCAAATTATGGTTAGTTCAACATTTTCAAAATATTCTAAAACAATTAATATGTCGGGTCTTACCGGTGCTGCAGCAGCGCAACGTGTTCTTTATTCCCACGGTGTTACAAACGTTAGAATTGAAAGGGTTAGTGGCAACCTTACCGACCATTTTGACCCTAGGACAAACGTTATAAGACTTTCTGATTCGGTTTACGATTCTACAAGCGTTGCAGCCGTTGGTGTTGCAGCTCACGAAGCAGGACACGCAGTACAGTATGCGCAAAATTATGCGCCAATTAAAATTAGAAATTCCATTTTACCTGTTGTGAATTTTGGTTCTAAATTTTCGTTTATTGCCATTCTTTTAGGTATTGTTTTTTCTTTTAGTCCACTTATAACCGTTGGTATTATTCTTTTTTCGTTTTCTACCGTTTTTCAGGTTTTAACATTACCCGTTGAGCTTAACGCTTCCAAGCGCGCAATGGAAACCATAAGGGGTCAATACCTTCTTTCCGACCACGAAGCAAAGGGTGCAAAACGTGTGCTTACTGCTGCTGCAATGACCTATATTGCTGCAGTAATTATGTCGATTGCGCAACTTTTAAGGTTGTTATTAATAAACCGAAACAGACGGTAATATTCGGGCAATTTTCTCACAAAATATTGTGGGGTGATATGCTTTGAAAAATTATTTTATTATTTTTTGTTTGGGTGCGTTTTCTT
Source organism: Clostridia bacterium (assembly GCA_017387475.1). Taxonomy (GTDB): domain Bacteria; phylum Bacillota; class Clostridia; order Oscillospirales; family Acutalibacteraceae; genus SFWF01. The sequence continues at coordinate 1,037 of JAFOFE010000058.1, forward strand.
ACGGACTTTTAGAAGTTATATGGCGTGGTTATTCGCACTGGACAATGATGATAGCAGGTGGCATTAGCTTTACGGTTTTTTCGCTTATTTCCGAAAAGTTGCGTGGTGTGCATCTGCTTTACAAATGTATTTTAGGCAGCCTTACGGTTACCTTTATTGAGCTTGTTTTTGGCTCTGTTTTTAATTTAGGTTTTGGCCTTGAGGTTTGGGATTACAGCAATATTCCACTTAATCTTTTTGGTCAAATATGCTTGCTGTTTTCGGTTTTGTGGGGATTTTTATGTATTCCTGCCATTCCGTTTGCAGGCAAAATTTTAAGATTTTTAAAGAAAAGTAGGAGCAGTTTATGAAATATCTGCACAGAACTTGGGCCGAAATTAATCTTGACGCCCTTGTACATAATTTTAAACTTATAAAATCTAAAACTAATGCTAAAATTTTCAGCGTAGTAAAGGCCAATGCTTACGGTCATTCGGTAGATATTGTTGCGCCTGCACTTGACGAAGCAGGAACAGATTATTTTGCCGTTTCCAACCTTGATGAAGCAAGAGAGCTTCGCAATTTAGATATTAAGAAGCCTATACTAATACTTGGATATACCCCACCTACCCGTGCTAAAGAAATTAGCGAACTAGACCTTATTCAAACGGTATTTTCTTACGATTTTGCAAAAAAACTAAACGAAAATGCTGCTGTTTCGGGTGTTACGGTTTGCACCCACATTAAGCTTGATACCGGTATGGGTAGAATTGGTTTTGATTTTAGAAATGAAGATTTTAATGAGTTTGAAGACGTAAAAAATCTTTTAACCCTTAATAATCTTTCTTTTGAAGGTATTTTTACCCACTTCCCTGTTGCCGACAGTGATAGAAATTACACAAAAGAACAGTATGGCCGTTTTATTTTGGGCGTTCAAAAATTAGAAGCTGCAGGCTTTTGTTTTAAACTTAAACACTGTTGCAATTCGGCTGCATTTTTAAATTTTAAAGATATGCACATGGACGCCGTGCGTCCCGGTATTATTCTTTATGGTTTAACACCAAGCGATGATATTACACTTGATAAAGAATTTTTACCCGTTATGTCCTTTAAATCGGTTGTATCTATGGTAAAAGAGGTAAAGGCAGGCAATACTATAAGCTATGGCAGAGCCTACACCTTTACAAAGGACACCAAGGTTGCTACCGTTACAGCAGGTTATGCCGACGGTGTTTTAAGACTTTTATCGAACAAAGGCAGGGTTCTTATAAACGGCAAATATGCTAGAATTGTAGGCAGAATTTGTATGGACCAATTTTGTGTTGATGTTACCGATATTCCCGATGTTAAAGAGGGCGACAACGTTACACTCTTTGGCGAAGGGCTTGCTGTTGAAGAATTTGCCAAAAATTCCGGCACAATAAATTACGAAATTGTTTGTGGACTTTCGAAAAGAGTTCCCAGAATTTATATTAAAGACGGAATGGAATACCGTTTTTAGAACAAAGGTGATTAAATGATTTTATACCTTAAAAACGGTGGCACCATAAGCCCCGATTGCAGTGATTATGACAAGATAAGTTTTGCAGAAAAATATGCCGTTTGCGGCGATGTTATTCAGGCTATTATTGCTTATATAATAATGACCGATGAAAACCCTTTTTCGCTTTCTTTAGAAAGAAGCGAAGGCCGTGGCACAGCAGAAGAATTTGCAAAAAAAGATATTGAAGAATTAAGGCTTAAGTTTTTTGCCGACCATAAAGAATTCGCTTCATACAAGCCAATAAAAACCGACCTTGTTGGAGAAGACAAAAGAATTAGTAAAATGATTGAAAAGTTTACGCTTGAACTTAAAAAGTGTAAAGACAGCAATTCATTCTTTTTACAGGTTAAAAGTTTTTATAAAGATAACGGCGTTGGCTCTTTTGGTATTAACAAGGCATTTTATATGCTTGACAGTGGCGAGCTTGTACCCGTTTCGCATTTAAGAGATGCGACCTTTGAAGATATTTACGGATATGCTTCGCAAAAACAACTACTTATGGCAAACACGGCTGCTTTTGCAAGAGGCGAAGCAGCAAACAACGTGCTTCTTTATGGCGACAGTGGCACAGGCAAATCGACATCGGTTAAGGCTGCGCTTAATGAATTTTTTGCCGACGGAATTAGAATGATACAAATTCAAAAGCACCAGTTTGTACACCTTTCAATACTTACCGAACAGCTTAAACGCCGCAATTATCGTTTTATTTTATATATGGACGACCTTTCTTTTGAAGATTTTGAGGTTGAATATAAATATTTAAAGGCAGCCATTGAAGGTGGACTTGAAGAAAAGCCTGAAAACGTACTTATTTATGCAACATCTAACCGAAGACATCTTATTAAAGAAACCTTTAGCGAAAGAGAAGGCGCAGACGATATTCACAGAAACGAATCTATTCAAGAAAAGATATCGCTTTCTGACCGTTTTGGACTTTCTATTTTTTATCCGAAGCCAAATCAAGCCGATTATTTCGATATAGTTTTACATCTTGCCGAAAGAACGGGTCTTGTATTCGACAAGGATATGCTTATTGCCGAAGCTAGAAAATGGGCAGTTAAGCACGGTGGTTTTTCGGGCAGAGTTGCCACACAGTTTATTGCACAATTCAAAATTAGCAATTTAGTTTAAAAACAAAAAGCACATACACCAAACGGTGTATGTGCTTTAATTTTATTCGGTTGTAGGTGGTTCTTCAGGTGAAGTTTCTTCTGTTCCCTGCTGTTCGCTAGAGCTAGAAGGGGGCAAGGTCGTTTGTTCTTCGGAAGAAACAGGATCTTGTGTGGTTGGGGGTTCACTACTTACAGGTGGCTCTGATGAAACTTCAGTAGAGCTTGTTTGTGTAGTGCTTGAAGTAGTTGTTGTGGTGGTCGTTGTGCTGGAAGTTGTAGTGCTGTTTGTTGTATTTGAACCACCCGAAGTAAGACTTCTATACCACTTATTTTTCTCTACACCGTTTTGCGCAATATAATCTTCTTGAGCTATACCATCATAGATTATAGCGTGAATGATTTTTGATGCATAAGCACGGTCATAATAAAGCGCTGCGCCGGCATAGTAATTACAGTAATTATCGGAAATTACGTAATCGGTTTGGGGTACACGGGTTTGTTCGAACTTAACCTCTTTACCAAGAACATTGGTTGCGAGCTTTAAAATTTGACCGAAATCTAAAGATGTTTGCATGTGTGGAAGCATTGCTTTAATTAATGCAGGATAATCTTTAACGCTCATTGCAAGCGCTTTATTTAAAAGTTTTTCCATAACCACTCTTTGACGGTCTGTTCTACCGTAGTCGTTAGCTGTGCCGTCTGCAGTTGAAACCGCACGAATTCTTGCCCAACCTACTGCTTGAATACCGTTTAAGGTTTGAAGACCAGGTTTGGTTACATAAGGTGGGTTTTTTATGCCAAGATTTGTAGCCTGTTCGTGAATGCAGAAGTTAATTCCACTAACTCCACCTGTTCCGTACTTATCGCCAAGTTCGCGCTGTAATACTTCTATTTCAAGACCACCAACTGCATCGATAATTTCTGCCATACCGTAGAAGTTAACGGTGGCATATTCCTTAATATCAAGGCCAAAGTTGTGGTTTAAAACCTTAATTGCGTATGCTGCGCCACCCCTTGAATATGCCGAGTTAATTTTATTTGGTTTATAGGTTTTGCCGTTAAGTTCGGGCATTTCAACAAGGCTATCGCGCATTACAGAGATAAGCTTAATATCGCCTGTTTCTTCGTTAACCGATAAAATCATTATAGAATCGGAAAGGCCACTAAAGCCCTGCGATCTGGAATCGATTCCGAAAAGCGCAATATTAGTAATCTTATCATCTATTTGTTCGATTTCGTCTATTTCGGGGTCTTCAATATCTTGATAGTTATAATCTTTTGTTAAGTCGGCAATTACGCCAAGAACAACACCAATTAAGATAACTGCTACAAGTATTATACTGATAAGTGAAATTACCAATATTTTTTTGCCCTTAGACATAGCTTTAAAGCCTGCTATTATTTTAGCAAAAAAGCCTTTTTCTGTTTTTTTCTTTTTGGAAGCCGAGTGCTTAGATGTCTTTCTAGCCATTTTTATTCCCTTCTTTTATACATTTTAACGCCGAATAAGTATAGCACAAAGTTTTACAAATTTAAAGTATTATTTTTATTATATAAGGTTTTTATAAATATCACCTTTTTTAAAGCCTGTTTCTGCTGCTGCTTTTTTTGCTGCAGACGATGCCGATTCGCCGTCTTTTACATATTGCTTTGCAAGTGCTACTGCCTGTTCAAAGGTATATACGTTATCGCCGGAATCATCATACCCTTCAATAATAAGTACGAATTCTCCCCTTGGTTTGTTTTCTTCGCTATATAAACCTACTGCTTCTTCAAGGGTGGTATGAATAACCTCTTCGTGAAGTTTTGTAAGTTCTCGAACAAGGGCAATTTTACGGTTGCCGAAACATTCTAACATATCCTTAAGAGTTGCAGGCAATTTGTGGGGCGCTTCATAGAAAATCATTGTACGTTTTTCTTTTTTTACTTCGTTTAAATGAATTCTACGGCTTTGCTTGTTTACACTTAAAAAGCCTTCGAAGCAAAATCTTCCACTTTTCATACCCGAAATTGCAAGGGCTGTTATAAGGGCGCTGGGACCCGGTACAGATTCAACTTCAATTGAGTTTTCATAAGCCATACGAACAAGATCTTCGCCCGGATCGGATATTGCAGGCATACCTGCATCGGACACGAGGGCGCAACTTTCGCCTGCAAGAAGTCTTGCCATTATGTCGCCGCCACGCTCTTTTTTATTGTGTTCATAATAAGCGAGCATTGGTTTATTTATGCCAAAATGGTTAAGAAGCTTAACCGTAACACGAGTATCTTCAGCAGCAATAAAATCAACATTATTTAGTGTATCAATTGCACGTGGAGAAAAATCGGAAAGGTTGCCTATTGGTGTTCCAACAACATAAAGTTTTCCTGCCATTATAAATGTCCCTCCTTATAATCTCCGTAAATTTCAAGCATTTCGCTGCTTAAATTGCCGTTATTATCATAAACAAAAAGTGGTGGCAAAATTCTAATTCCACTTTTAGCATCTCGGCGCCCTTCGACAAGTACAAGCCAAGGTTCTTCGCCAACCTTTTTACTTACAGTTCTTACCCTTTTTGCTTCCAGCTTATATTTGCGCATAAGGCACAAAATATCGGCAAGCCTTTCGGGACGCTGACAAATACAAAAACTACCCGACGATTTAACCAAGTGGCTTGCTGCAGAAATAACGTCTTCAAGGGTACACATGGTTTCGTGCCTTGCGACAATGTCTTTGTCGCCCGTGCTTAAAATGCCTGCGCCCTCTGCCTTATAAGGTGGGTTGCAGGTTACAAGGTCGAACACGCCAAACGGCAAAACGCCTTTTAGCGATTTAAGGTCGGCATTAATTGGGGTAAATGTATCTTTAGCAAACTCACAGGCAGTTTTTGTTGCAAGCGCTACTGCTTCTTCGCTAATTTCAACGCCAACCGAATTTTGCACGGTGCCATCTTTTAAAAGAAGCATTGATATTATTCCACAACCTGCGCCTAAATCGCAATGCTTTTTAAACCTTTTGCTTGATGCAAAGTTTGCCAAAAGCACTGCATCGGTGCCAAAGGTATGATTTTTTGAAACATTTATAAAAATACCCTTGCCAAGTGGTTGACGGTCCATAATTTCACGCTCCTTTTCTTTTACATTTTACAACTATATAATTATAACACTTATATATTATACTGTCAATTTATGAAAAAACAGGATATCAAAAATAGATATCCTGTAAACAAATTAATTTTCTTTTTGTTCTTCGCCTAATAATTTTATTCCGTTGCCCGCAATAAGTTGGGTTGTGCCTGCATTAATTGCCATAAATAAAGAAAGTTTTGAAATGGCATCTTCTAGGCTTTCGTTATTTTCTTGAATAATGGCACGGGAAGTTGCCACAGCTTCTTTAAGCATATTTTCATAAGCTTCGCAGAAAATATCGTAAAGTTCATAAACAGAACGGTTTTCGGTTTGTGTTTTTATTATTCGGCTTATGGCAGGAATTGGCATAACCGTTTTAAGTGTGGTTATAATAAACAAATAACAGATATGCTCTTTAGAATAGCGCTTCTTTTTAGGTGGAGGAATAATGCCAAGTTTAACATAGTTGTTTTCGTAGGACAGTCTTGCACCGTCTGTACCGCCGCGGATG
>JAFOFE010000059.1 GCA_017387475.1 Clostridia bacterium
AGCAACTTCTTCTACAGCAGCGGAGTCCATTTCGCCCTGCTTAGCCTCAATAACAGCGTTAGCCATGGTTTCAGCGATAAGCTTAACAGCACGGATAGCGTCGTCGTTACCGGGGATAACAGCGTCGATTTCATCGGGATCGCAGTTAGTATCAACGATTGCGATGATGGGAATGTTTAATTTCTTTGCCTCTGCAACAGCGATGCGCTCTTTGCGGGGGTCAACGATAAACATAGCAGCGGGGATCTTCTTCATATCCTTAACGCCGCCGAGGAACTTCTCGAGCTTTTCGATTTCGCCCTGAAGACCGATAACTTCCTTCTTGGGAAGCATATCGAATGTTCCGTCTGCTTCCATTTTGCGAAGCTGTTCAAGACGGCCAATTCTTCTTCTGATAGTGGTGAAGTTGGTGAGCATACCACCAAGCCAACGAGCATTTACGAAAGGCATACCGCAACGTTCTGCTTCTTCCTTAACAGAAGATTGAGCCTGTTTTTTGGTGCCAACGAAAAGTACGTCGCCGCCTTCTGCTACGATGTCACGTACGAATACGTAAGCGTCGTTAACCTTCTTAACTGTTTTCTGAAGGTCGATGATGTGGATTCCGTTTCTTTCGGTGAAGATGTACGGAGCCATTTTGGGGTTCCAGCGTCTTGTCTGATGTCCGAAATGAACGCCTGCTTCAAGAAGCTGTTTCATAGAGATAACTGCCATTTTAATTTCCTCCTGAGGTTTTTCCTCCATTTTACTTCGAGCAGCTTGCGTAGAACGCCTATGCGCCACCTGCACGCAACAAAGCAAAATGTGTGTTTTTTATTACTGCCCATAAGACAGCTGATAGATTATACCATATGATTTTAGAATTTGCAAGTGTTTTTTTGCCAAATTATTATTATTTTATATTATATGTTTTTATGCAAATTTTTTAGTTGACTTAAATGGTTATTGGGTGTAAAATTGAAAAAATATTAAATTATATGTTTTGGAGGCTCGTAAACATGGCTTACTATTTTAAAGACGTTTCTCATACCTTTAACGAATATCTGCTGGTTCCCGGATATTCTTCTTCTGAATGCGTTCCTGCTAACGTATCACTTAAAACTCCCCTTGTTAAATTTAAGAAGGGCGAAGAACCTGCAATTTCTCTTAACATTCCCCTTGTTTCTGCTATCATGCAGTCGGTATCAGGTGAAAAGCTTGCCGTTGCATTAGCAAAAGAAGGTGGCTGCTCCTTCATCTACGGTTCACAAAGCATTGAAGATGAAGCTGCAATGGTTGCTCGCGCTAAAAACTATAAAGCAGGTTTCGTTGTAAGCGATTCTAACGTTCGTGAAGATGACACTCTTGCAGATGTTATTAAACTTAAGGAACAAACCGGACACGACACTATGGCTGTTACCGACGACGGTACTGCAAACGGTGTTTTACTTGGTGTTGTTACAGGCAGAGATTACAGAGTAAGCCGTATGGATCCTGCTACCAAGGTTAAAGATTTTATGACCCCCTTCTCATCTTTAATATATGCAAAAGAAGGCACAACCTTAAAGGTTGCTAACGATATTATTTGGGACCACAAATTAAACTCCCTTCCTATCGTAGATGAAAACAACCGTCTTAAGTATTTTGTTTTCCGTAAGGACTATTCTTCTCACAAAGATAATCCCCTTGAACTTCTTGATAACGAAAAGCGTTATGTTGTTGGCGCAGGTATTAACACTCGCGACTATGCAGAACGCGTTCCTGCCCTTGTAGAAGCCGGCGCAGATGTTCTTTGTATTGACTCTTCCGAAGGTTTTTCCGAATGGCAGAAGTTAACAATTGATTGGATTCGTAAAAACTACGGCGACACCGTTAAGGTTGGCGCAGGTAACGTTGTAGATAAAGAAGGTTTCCGTTTCCTTGCTGAAGCCGGCGCTGACTTTATTAAGGTAGGTATCGGTGGCGGTTCCATCTGTATTACTCGTGAAACCAAGGGTATCGGTCGTGGACAGGCTACTGCTCTTATTGATGTTTGCGAAGCCAGAGATGAATATTTTGAAGAAACCGGTATTTATATTCCTGTTTGCTCTGACGGTGGTATCGTTCATGACCATCACATGACATTAGCGCTTGCTATGGGTTCAGACTTCATTATGCTTGGCCGTTACTTCGCACGTTTCGATGAAAGCCCAACAAACAAGATTTCTATTGGTGGTACCTATTATAAGGAATATTGGGGCGAAGGTTCTAACAGAGCTAGAAACTGGCAGAGATATGACCTTGGTGGCGATAAGAAGTTATCCTTCGAAGAAGGCGTTGACTCTTACGTTCCTTACGCCGGCACACTTAAAGATAACGTTGGCATTTCACTTGCTAAGGTTAAATCTACAATGTGCAACTGTGGCGCACTTACCATTCCTGAACTTCAGAAGAATGCTAAACTTACACTTGTTTCTTCTACAAGTATTGTTGAAGGTGGCGCACACGACGTTATTCAAAAGGATACTTCTTCTAACACAATTAAATAGTTTTAAAACACAGTGGTTCGCCACTGTGTTTTTTTGTATTAATATTTATTATTGACAAATTAGGGTGTTTCGTGTGATAATAAGTAGGAATAGGATGGTGTTTTATGCGAATTATTAGTGGAACGGCAAAAGGCCGTAAACTTAAAACCCTTGTTGGTGATAACGTCCGTCCTACTTCTGACAAGGTTAAAGAAGCTATTTTTAGCGCCATTCAGTTTGATATTGAAGGTCGCCGTTTTTTAGATC
>JAFOFE010000006.1 GCA_017387475.1 Clostridia bacterium
ACCTAGTTTAATACAATTGTGTAAATTATTCGAAGTTGTAGATACTAAAATTGGTTTGAAGTTTGACGAAGAGAAAATTGAGAATAGCCAAGCACTTGGTTTTATCAAAGAGTATACAGAAATAGAACTTAGACAAGCTGCAACAGAAGAACGAGCACTTATAATAAATTCGACCAAAGATTTAGTTTCTATGTATGGTGAAGACGGGAATGTTATTGTTTCTGCTATAGTTCGAAATAGCTCACTTCAAACCAAATTTAAACACAATTTGACTATACAACAGAAAGGCAAATGTGTTGTTTGTGGAATGGAGCATAAAGAATTGCTTATTGGTAGTCATATAAAGTCGTCAGCCACAAGCGATGTCGTAGAAAAAATAGACCACAATAACGGACTCTTTCTGTGTTGTAATCATGACAAATTGTTTGATAGATATTTGATAACTTTTGATTCTAATACCGGAAGAATAAAGTTTTCAAAAGATTTGACGGTGTCAGATATAAAGAGATTAGGTTTGTCAGATGATTTTTCATTGCCTGCAGAATTATTAACTGAAGAACGTCAAGGTTATCTTAAGCTGCATAATGCTAAATACGAGGAAGCAGAAAACAACCGAAAACACAAATAATGAAAGTATAAAACTCCTTTGTTGACAGATAATAGAAATGTTATCAAATCAACAAAGGAGTTTTTATATATGAAAGCCACTGGTATTGTTCGTAGAATAGACGATTTGGGAAGGGTGGTAATTCCTAAAGAAATCAGGCGCACTATGAAAATTCGTGAAGGTACGCCACTTGAAATATATACGGGGACATCGGGCGAAGTGATTTTTAAAAAATATTCTCCGGTTGGCGAGCTTGTCGGTTTTGCCGAAGATTATGCCGAAGCGCTTGCTAAAAGCACCGAGCAGACTGCTGCTATTTGCGACGAAGATACCGTTATTGCAGCAGCAGGTCCAAATAAAAAAGAGCTTCTTCACAAAAACATTTCCGAAGCTCTGCTGACCCTTATTAAAGATAGGGTAAAATATACCGGCGACAAGGGCGTGGTTGCCGTGGACGGAAGTGGGCTTACAATTTCGGTGGCATATCCAATAATTTCTAACGGAGATGTTGGTGGCGCCGTGTTCCTTGCAAACACCACCGGCGAAAAGCCAAACGATACCGAAATTAAACTAGTGCTTGCTGCTACCGAATTTTTAGGTAGACAGATGGAAGATTAAGACAAAAAAATAACCCTTAACCGTAAACTTCGGTTAAGGGTTATTTATGTTCACTCTTAATATCCAACATCCGTTTAACCTCTCTTTCGTAAAGTAGTTACTGTTTTTTCTTTCAAACTTCGCCGCACACCATTGACCTTTTGCCAACATCTTTAAGTAAGTAAACCCGGGCGTGAAAGCTAACCGTAACCCTAATTTATGCTAAAGAAAGAATGTTTTCTTTCTGTGTCTTTATAATACCAAAACGGCAGCGTTTTTTCAATTCGCAAACTGTAAAAATAAGAAGGTAAAAATTTATTTAAAACATAGATTTTAACTTTCAGGCCTGTCTTTTAATTGACAAACCGAAATGCTTTTTGGTATAATAAAAACGTTGAGGGTCAAGTGTTTTTTTCGCATTGTTAAAAAACACTTGCTTTTTTTGCTTTTATAGGTTATACTATGACCGTACGATATTTGACTAAAAGGAGAGTGGGCAAACGCCCGCTCTTCGTTTTTTGTTAAAACAAATTGCAAAAACCAAGCAGAAAGGATGTATGCTAATGGCAGGCGTTGCAGACAAGGTGTTTTCTTTGGTAGAAGAAACGGTTAAAGCTCAAAACGTAAAGCTTTGGGATGTTCGTTTTGTTAAAGAAGGCGCAAACTGGTATTTAAGAATTATAATCGACAGTGAAAACGGCATATCTATTGATGACTGCACTAACGTTCATCACGCAGTAGACCCAATTTTAGACGAAGCAGACCCAATAGACCGTTCCTATTATTTAGAGGTTTGTTCACCCGGTTTAGAACGAGAACTAACAAGGGATGAACACTATGCTGCTATGGTAGGCAACAAAATTAAAATAAAACTCTATAAAGCAATAGACGGCGTTAAAGAGTTTAATGGCACACTAAAAAGTGGCGATAAAGAGAAGGTTGTACTTGCAACCGAAACCGAAGAAAAAGAGTTTGCAAGAAGCGAAATTTCATCCTGCAGACTTGATGATATTGAATAATTAATTACAAATAATATATGGAGGAATGAACCAAAATGGCAAGAGCAAAATCTAACAAAAATCAGGCAAAAGAATTTTTCGAAGCGCTTAAAATAATGGAAGCAGAAAAGGGAATACCTGCAGAATATATTGCAGAAAAAATTTCTGCAGCTATTGTTGTAGCGCTCCGTAAAGATTACGGCACAACCGAAAATATCAACTGCACTATCGACTGCGAAAACGAAATCTTCAAGGTAACACTTCGCAAAGATATCGTAGAAGAAGTTGAAGACCCAAGAATTCAAATCTTACGCGACGAAGCAAAGGCACAATACAAGGCAAAGGCAAGCGATGAATTTGTTGAAATTGAAATGGACACACGTCAGTTCGGCAGAATTGTTGCTACAACTGCTAAACACGTTATCCGTCAGGGTATCCGTGATGTTGAACGCAGCCAAACCCTTTCTGAATTCCAATCTCACAACCGTGAACTTTTAACTGCAGTTGTACAGCGTATTGACCCCAAAACAGGCAATGCAGCAGTTACAATTGGCAAAAACGAAGCAACCTTACCTAAGCTTGAACAGGTTCCCGACGAAGTACTTCGTGAGGGCGAACACATTAAGGTTTACGTTGTAGACGTTAAGGAAACAGAACGCGGCACAAAGGTTATGCTTTCTCGTACACATCCAGGCCTTGTTAAACGCCTTTTCGAAACCGAAGTTCCCGAAATTTTCGACGGCACTATCGAAATTAAGGGCATTTCTCGTCAGGCAGGTTCCAGAACCAAAATGGCTGTTTGGTCTGCAAACGAAGAAATCGATCCTGTTGGTGCTTGTATCGGACCTAAGGGCGCTCGTGTAAACGCAATTATCGAAGAACTCGCAGGCGAAAAAATCGACATCGTTAAATACTCAGACGATCCTACAGTTTTCATCAGCGAAGCACTTTCTCCTTCAAAGGTTGTATCTGTAGAAATTTTAAGCGAAGACCCCAAAGCTGCAAAGGTAACCGTTCCCGATTCACAGCTTTCACTTGCTATTGGTAACAAGGGTCAAAACGTTCGCCTTGCAGCAAAACTTACAGGCTGGAAAATCGATATCCGTCCTGAAAGTGGCTTCTACGGAGAAGACGAATAATTTATAAATAAGTGGGAGGTAAATTATGAAACAGAAAAAAATACCCATGCGCCAATGTTGTGGTTGCCTTGAAATGAAAGAAAAGGCACAGCTTGTTCGTGTGGTTAAATCTCCCGAGGGTGAAATTTCACTCGATCTTACAGGTCGCAAAAACGGCCGTGGCGCATATATTTGTAAAAACGAAGACTGCTTTAATAAAGCCATTAAAAAGAAAAGCTTTTTCCGTGCCTTCGGCGTAGATATTCCCGAAGAAACAAGACAAGGTATAGAAGGTGAGCTTAAAGGTGAATAAAGAAAAAATCCTTTCCCTTTTAGGCTTTGCCAGCAAGGCAGGAAAGTTATCGTTCGGTACACACGCAACAGAATTTGCCATTACTTCGGGTAAGGCAAAACTTGTTCTTGCAGCCGAAGATATTTCCGAAAAAAGCGTAAAAGAGTTAAAATTTAAGGCAGATAAAAAAAGCATAACGGTTTTAAACCTTAAAGGCATCAGTACTGCAGAACTGTCGGCAAGGGTTGGCAAAAATTGTGGTATTATAGCTGTTAATGACAACGGCTTCGCAGATGCTATTATTAAGAACTAGGAGGAAATAGCCAATGATTGAAAACTTTAAATATAAAATTAATACAGCAGCTGCCGATTTTGGCGTGTCTGTAAAAGACGTTTCGGCTATTATTAAAGATTATACAGGAGCCGAGAAAAAATCGGGCGCTTCTTTAAGCGAAGCAGAAACCAACATTTTATTCGAAGCTTTAACTAAAAAATATGCAGTTAAAAGCTTTAAAGCATACTTTGAACTTGGTAATGCTGCTCGTGAAGCTGTAGAAAAGGCAAAGCAGGCTAAAAAGGACCAAAACCTTGCAGCGCAAATGGCGCTTTTCGAACAGTTAAAGGCTGCTCAAGAAGCAGAAATGGCTGCAAAGCGTGCTGCCGAAGAAGCTGCTAAAGCACCTAAAGAAGAACCTAAAAAGGAAGAACCCAAAAAGGCTGAAGTTAAGAAAGAAGAGCCTAAAAAGCCTGAAGTTAAGGCAGAACCTAAAAAGGAAGCTCCAAAGAAGGAAGAACCTAAAAAGGCAGAAGTTAAGAAGGAAGAGCCAAAGCGCGAACACAAGCCTTCCGATCCCAAGCCTTTCGAAGCTAGAAAGAAAGAAGAACGTCCTGCAGGCGCTGCTCCCAACCGTGGACCTGCTGAACGCCGTACCGTTGACACCCGTTTCTCTAACGTAGATATGGAAAAATACAACGAAAAGTACGAAAACATTGCTCCTGCAAATGCAATGAAGGATAACGGCGCAAGAAAACAGAAGATTAACCAAAAATCTCAAAACTACCGTAGAAACGAAAAGTCCAAGAAGGAGCTTGAAGAAGAAAAGAGAAGACGTATGCAGCTTGAAGTCATCAAAAAGACTCCCATCACCGTTACCGTTGGCGATGAGATTACTGTTGGTGAACTTGCAGCTGCAATGAAAAAGACTGCAGCAGAAGTTATTAAGGAATTAATGAAACTTGGTATGCTTGCAGCAGTTAACCAAACTATCGACTACGATACTGCAGAAATTGTTGTTACCGAAATGGGTGCAAAAATTGAGCGTGCAGTTGTGGTTACTATCGAAGAACAAATTATGGATGAGTTCGAAGATACCGAAGAAAACCTTCTCCCAAGAAGTCCTGTTGTGGTTGTTATGGGACACGTTGACCACGGTAAAACTTCGCTTTTAGACGCTATCCGTAACACTGCAGTTACAGCAGGCGAAGCAGGTGGTATTACACAGCACATCGGTGCGTATCGTGTTAATGCAGCAGGTCAGGATATCACATTCCTTGATACCCCCGGCCACGCAGCATTTACATCTATGCGTCAACGTGGCGCAATGGCAACAGATATTGCAATTCTTGTTGTTGCTGCAGATGACGGTATTATGCCACAAACAATTGAAGCAATTAACCACGCAAAAGCTGCAAACGTACAAATCATTGTTGCTATTAACAAAATGGATAAACCCGAAGCTAACCCCGACAGAATTAAGCAACAGCTTACAGAACATTCCCTTGTTCCTGAAGAATGGGGTGGAGATATTATCTGTGTTCCTGTTTCTGCAAAAACACACGCAGGTATCGACGATCTTTTACAAAACGTTCTTCTTGTTGCCGAAATGTTAGAGCTTAAGGCTAACCCCAACCGTAAGGCAAAGGGCGTTGTAATTGAAGCGCGTCTTGATAAGGGCCGTGGTCCTATCGCAACCCTTCTTGTACAAAACGGTACACTCAACACAGGCGATATCATTATCGCAGGAACATCGGTTGGCCGTGTTCGTGTAATGACCAACGAACGTGGACAAAAGCTTAAGGAAGCAGGTCCTTCCGTACCTGTTGAAGTTGCAGGTCTTACCGAAGTTCCCACAGCAGGCGATACATTCGATGCAGTTTCTAACGAACGCCTTGCTCGTGAACTTGTTGAACAAAGAAAACAAAAAATTAAAGACGAAGCTGCTAAAGCTGCTACACAGGTTACACTCGACAACCTGTTCGATAAACTTGGCGAAGGCGAACTTAAAGAACTTAAGCTTATCGTTAAGGCAGACGTTCAAGGTTCTGTTGAAGCAGTTAAACAGTCGCTCGAAAAGCTTTCTAACGATGAAGTTCGCGTTAAGGTTATCCACGGCGCAGCAGGCGGCGTAAACGAAACCGACGTTATGCTTGCTCAAACATCCGGCGCAATTATCGTTGGCTTTAACGTTCGTCCCGATTCTGTTGCAAAGGCTGCTGCAGAACGTGATGGCGTAGATATGCGTCTTTACAGAGTAATTTACGATGCAATTGAAGAAATTGAATCTGCTATGAAGGGTATGCTCGCACCCAAGTTCCGTGATGTTGAAATGGGCGCTATCGAAGTTCGTAACACCTTCAAAATTTCCGGTGTTGGCACAATTGCCGGTGGTTACGTTACCGAAGGTAAAATTACCCGTGCTTGCAACATCCGTGTTGTACGCGATGGCGTAATTATTGCCGAAGATAAAATTGACTCCCTTAAACGCTTCAAGGACGACGTTAAGGAAGTTGCACAAGGTTACGAATGTGGTATCTCTCTTGAAAAATTCGCAGATATTAAAGAGGGAGATATATTCGAAGCATACATCGTAGAAGAATACAGAGACTAACGGATAATTTTTCGTCTGGCATTGTCGGCGGCACTCGGAATATCGGTATATGCCTTTGTGCCACCGCCTTCCCCAGCCAAAAAATTCTCTCGTTAACAGAATAAAATTTTTGGAGGACGTTATGGCAGGATTTAAAATAAATCGTGTTACCTCAGATATCAAACTTGCGCTTTCAGACATCCTTCGTGAAGTAAAAGACCCAAGAATTTCTAAACTTTTATCTATTGTAAAGTTAGATGTTTCGGGCGATATGTCTTATGCAAAGGTATATGTCAGCGCAATTGAAGGAAAAGAAAAAACCGAAGAATCGGTAAAAGCATTAAAGGGCGCAGCAGGCTTTATTCGCCGTGAGCTTGGCTCTCGTCTTAAACTTCGCAAGGTGCCCGAACTCCGTTTTGTAGCCGACAATTCTATTGAATTTTCGGCAAACATTTCGGCAATTGTTAATACTTTTGAAAATACCGACGAGGATAATACCAATGAACAGTAATTGTCAAATGCTGACATTGGCAGACCTTTGTCAGTATTTAAAAGAAAACGATAACTACCTTGTTTTAACCCATGCTTCGCCCGACGGCGATACATTAGGCTCTGCCTATGCATTAAAGTACGGCCTTAAAAAGCTTGGTAAAAAGGTACAGGTTGTCTGTCCCGACGAAATTCCCCATAAGTACGACTACTTTATAGACGACAGCGAGTGCGACTTTATACCCGAAACCGTGGTTGCCGTCGATGTAGCCGATGTAAAGCTACTTGGCAATTTGTGGGAACGTTTTGTTGGCAGAATAGACCTTAATATCGACCACCACGTATCTAACACACGCTATGCTAAAAGACTTTATTTAGAAGAAAATGCTGCAGCAACAGCCGAAAGCGTTTACGAAATTTTAGATGAGCTTGGCATAGAGTTCGACCGTAAAATTGCAAACGCACTATATACCGGACTTTCTACCGACACAGGCTGCTTTAAATATGCAAACGTTACCGTTCGTACCCACGAAATTGCTGCAAAGCTTCACGCCCTTGGTGTAGATGCAGCAGACATTAACCGTGTAATGTTCGACACAAAGTCAAAAGGCCGTGTAAAAATGGAAATGCAGGTGCTTAACGGCGCAGAATTCCATTTTGAAGACCGTTGTATGATGCTTGCCGTTACATTAGATATACAAAAGAAAACAGGTTGCACCAAAAGCGATATGGAAGGCGTTGCTTCAATGTCCCGTTCGGTTGAAGGTGTACTTGTTGGCGTGGCTATTAAGGAAAGCGAAAAGAATGTATTTAAAATTTCACTTCGCACCTACGACCCGTTAGATGCTTCGGCAATTTGCAAAAAACTCGGTGGTGGTGGACATAAAGCAGCAGCAGGCTGTACCGTAAACGGTACTTTAAAAGAAGCAAAAGCTGCCATTTTATCGGCCATAAAAGAGGCCTTGGAGGAAGCAGATGCAGGGTCTTCTATTACTGAATAAACCAAAGGGTATAACTTCCTTTTCAGCCGTTTCAAAAACAAAATGGCTGGCTTGCGAAAAAAGGGTTGGCCACACAGGCACGCTCGACCCTTTGGCAACAGGTGTTCTGCCGGTTTTCATTGGCAGAGCAACTGCCCTTTGCAGCATCGTGCTGGATGCAGATAAAGGCTATACTGCAACCGTAAAGCTTGGTATTACTACCGATACTTGCGATATTACGGGTAAGGTTTTAACCGAAAATGCAGTTAGCGTTACCAAAGAACAACTTGAAAACACCTTAAATAAATTTAAAGGTAAAATAAGTCAGGTACCACCAATGTATTCGGCGCTTAAAAAGGACGGTGTTCGTCTTTATAAGCTTGCTCGTGAAGGTGTAGAGGTTGAAATTGAACCTCGCGAAATTGAAATTAAGCACATAAAACTAACCGAATTTACGGGCGATACCTTTAAAATTAATGTGCTTTGTTCTAAAGGTACGTACATTCGTTCCCTTTGCCGAGATATTGGCGAAGAACTTGGTTGTGGCGCTACCATGACCGAACTTTTAAGGACAAGCACAGGTGGTTTTAATTTAGAACAAACCGTTTCGTTAGATGAACTTACCAGGGAAAATATTAAAGATTATATTTTACCCGAAGAAACAGCCCTTTTGCATTTAAAGGAAGTAGCTGTTACCGAAAAGCAGGCTATTCGCTTTTCAAACGGTGGGCAACTAGCCTACGAAAGACTTAAAAACATAAATTTTGCCGAAGGCGAGCTTGTGCGCGTTAAATATGACAATAAATTTATTGGTGTAGGCATTGCCGACAACCAAAATATGCAGCTTGCAATAAAGTGCATAATAAATCAGTGGCACTAATCACTGGCCACTAACCACTGGGAAGGAGGAACAACGTGACAACTGAAAAACACGCAATAGCGCTTGGTATGTTCGATGGCGTGCATATCGGCCACAAAGCTGTACTTATGGGCGCAGTAGAATCGCCCTACACTTCGGTTGCAGTAACCTTTTCTTCCATTCCCTTTAAAAAGGGTGGCTCGCTTAACACAACCGAAGAAAAAAAGCAAAAGCTAATAAATCTTGGAGTAGACCAAGTGCTTTTTCTTGAATTTAGCGAAGTCTGCAACCTTTCGCCCGAAGAATTTTTAAATTATCTTGCAAAAAAGTATAATGTTGCAAAAATTTGTTGTGGCTTTAACTACCGTTTCGGTAAAATGGCAGCAGGCGATACAAACCTTTTAAGCAGTTGGTGCAGCGAAAGAAATATAGAGTTTTTTGAATGCCCCGAAGTTATGTATAAAACCGAAACTATTTCTTCCACCTACATAAAAAGCTTGCTTTTAAATGGGGATGTTGAAACAGCTAACCACCTTTTAGAGAGCGATTTTAGCATTACTGCAAAGGTCGAAAAGGGCGATGCTCGTGGCAGAACTTGGGGTTTTCCAACCCTTAACCAACGCTACCCCGAAACAAAAGCCCCCGTTAAACGTGGCGTTTACCATACCGTTGTTACAATAGACGGTAAAGACTATAACGCCGTAACAAATATCGGAATAAGACCAACCTATGAAACCGAATATGTGTCGGCAGAAAGCTTTGTGTTAGACTATAACGGCAATGCCTACGAAAAGCTTGTCAAAACAAGACTCATTTCATTCTTAAGGGAAGAAAAGAAATTTTCTTCAAAAGAAGAATTAATAAAAGCCATCAGAAACGATGCAGAATATGTAAAAAAGCACAGCGTTTAACGCTGTGCTTTTTTTGCGAGTGGAACTCGCCACCAAACGCCAATAAAGCGTTTATATATACTTTAATTTACAGACCCGACCATTTCATAGTGTCGGCATTTAGTGAACAGTGCGCAGAGTACGGTTTAACTGGCGTTATATTTAACTTTTTAAACAAAAAATCTAATAATTGCGAACTTTATTACGAAAAGTTTAAATACCTTGATTTTTTCTGTATCTTCAAGTATAATACTTGTAATAAAGTGTAAAATGTTGTCTTACTATGCCTATGCAAGATAAAACGGCATTTAACCTATAAAAATTAAACACATTAACTGCAAGGGGTGTTTATGTAAATGGCAAAAACTAAAAAACGTGAAAGCACAAAAAGCCTTGTTCGTGGCATCGAATCTATAATTGAAGTTATTGTCCTTTCGGTAATTTATTATTTCTGTTGGGATATGTTTTATAACGAAGGACCAACACCACTTTTCGAAGAAAAGGGTAAATACGTACTTATGGGTATTTACGGTGTTTTAGCATATCTTTTCTGCAAAAATACCGACGGCTTCCAGTTTGGCGACCTTCGCCGTACCGATTTAGGCCTTGCCCAATGGATAGCAATGCTCATAACCAACATCATAACATACTTCCAGCTTTGCCTTATCGCAAACCATATGTTAAGTCCGTTACCTATGTTGGCACTCACTCTTATCGACGTTCTTGTTACCACAATGTTCGTATATCTATATGTATATATGTACCGTCATACCTACGCACCCCGTCATATGATTATGATTTACGGAACCGATGCTGCAATTAGCCTTAAATTCAAGCTAGACCTTCGTTCCGATAAATATAATCTTACAAAAATTATGTCGGCAGACGAAGGCATCGAAAAAATCTTCGAAGAAATCGTTAAGTACGACGCAGTAGTTATTAACGATGTTCCGGCACAGGTTAGAAACGATATTTTAAAATTCTGCTACGGACACGAACTTCGCGCCTACGTTGTTCCCAAAATCACCGACGTATTTGTTCGTGGTTCCAAAGACGTATCCCTTTTCGATACACCTATCTTCTTGGTAAAGGGTACAGGCCTTTCTTTAACACAAAAGTTCTTTAAAAGAGCAATGGATATCATTCTTTGCGTTATTGCAATGATACCTGCTTTACCCATTATGGCTGTAATTGCAATTGCAATTAAGCTCGAAGACGGTGGTCCTGTTTTCTACAAGCAAAAGCGTGCAACCTACGGTGGTAACGTTTTTGAAATACTAAAGTTCAGAAGTATGATAGTAGATGCAGAAAAGGAAGGCATTTCCATTCCTGCAACCGGCGAAGACCCAAGAATTACCAAGGTTGGTAAGGTTATTCGTGCCCTTCGCGTAGACGAGCTTCCACAAATCTTCAACATCTTAAAGGGCGAAATGAGTGTGGTTGGCCCCCGTCCCGAACGTATCGAGCACGACCAAGAATACACCAGCCAAATTCCCGAATTCCAATATCGCTTAAAGGTTAAGGGTGGTCTTACCGGCTACGCTCAAATCTATGGTAAGTACAACACAAGCGCTTACGATAAGCTTAGAATGGACCTTCTTTACATCGAAAACTATTCAATTCTTTTAGATATCAAGTTAATTCTTACAACCATTAGAATTATGTTCAGCAAAGAAAGCACCGAAGGTTTCGAAAAGGTTGCCGAAAACGAGCAACACATTAAAGAAGAAATTGAACAACTTAAAAAAGATTAAAAAAACAACCCCACGGTAAAAACCGTGGGGTTTTGTTATGCTTTAATTATTCCATTACAATAGCAATTTTAACGCCGGTTAAAGAAATGTTCTTTTCCATAGCATCAACATACTGCTCAAGAGGATAATGGTCGGTAACAAGCTTTTCAACGGGGATGCCCATTTCTCTAGCATTCTTTAAGAAGCCAAGAGTTTCAATGTATTCGTTAGCGCTGTAAACCCAAGAACCAACAAGTGTAATTTCCTTGTTGCAAAGGTCGAAGTGGGGGTTCATTGTGCATTCGCCGGCATTTACGAAGAAGCCCATTTCGCAATATCCACCACCACGGCGAACATACTTATAAGCATCTGCAGCAGCCTGTGGAACGCCTGTGCATTGGAATACGAAGTCTGCGCCAAAGCCATTGGTAAGTTCCTTAACCTTAGCAACTCTTTCTTCGATAGTCTTAAGCTCACGGAAATTGATAACAGATGTAGCGCCCATTTCCTTTGCAAGAGCAAGACGAGTATCTACGCCGTCAACAGCAATAATGTTAACAACGCCTGCAGCCTTTAATACTGCAATTTGCATAAGACCAATAGGTCCACAACCCTGAACTAATACGGTAGAACCGAAGTTAATAAGGTTGGTAGATTTAGCACGGTTCCAAGAGTGAACGCAAACGCAAGCAGGCTCTATAAGCATTCTTTCATCAACGGTCATACCGTTAACTACGAATATAGAGGAGTTCTTACGAACAAGAATATGTTCAGCAAACCAACCGTTGTTGTGATGTTCATCATCATCTTCAATAAGACCGTAAACGCCAAGGCCTTCGCAAAGGTTGGGAAGTTCGGGATAGCGGCGGCAGTAGTCGCATTCGCCACAAAGAAGAACAGAGGTAACAACCTTGTCGCCAACTTTAATTGGGTCGCCCTTTGTGTCGGTGGTAACGCCTTCGCCAATAGCTACAACTTCGCCTGTTCCTTCGTGTCCAAGAACAATTTCCTTGTAGCCGAAGGGGTTGTAACGATATTCGTGAACGTCGGTACCACAAATACCACAGCCTTCTACCTTAACAAGAATTTCGCCGGGACCGGGGGTAGGAATTTCGATGTCGCGAAGTTCAACGATAGCTTCGCCCTCTACACCGTCAACGATTTTTGGCTTAACAAGATAAGCCACTTTAGATGTTGCCATAGTAATACACTCCTTAAATTAATAATGATTCAGCAAAATGCTACTTAGAGTATAGCATATTGTTAAATTTTTAGCAATATGCTATAATAATTATAACAAATCAAAAACACCTTGTCAATTGAATAAAATGCTTTTAGTTTGATTTTTTCTGTTAAATATGTTAATATAACTTTATTAGTACGATATACCTAAAACAAAGGGAAAGGAACTAAAAAATGGCACCAACATTATATATTGTAATTCCTTGCTATAATGAAGAAAAGGTATTGCCAATTACAGCACCATTGTTTTTAGAACAACTTAAAACAATGCAGGCTAAAGCATTAGTATCCGAAAACAGTAAAATAATGTTTGTAAATGACGGCAGCAAAGACAGCACTTGGCAAATAATAAAATCGCTGGCGGCCGAAAACAAGACTTATATCGGTATAACACAAAGCCGTAACCGTGGCCACCAAAGCGCTGTTTTGGCAGGTCTTATGGAATCTAAAGATAAATGCGATATTACCATTTCCATAGACTGCGACGGTCAAGACGATATTTCGGTTATGACCAATATGGTGGAAGAATACCTTTCGGGCAGCGAAGTGGTGTATGGCGTTAGAAGCAGCCGTAAAACAGACACCTTCTTTAAAAGAACTACTGCAAAGGGCTTTTATAAGTTTACAAAACTTATGGGCGCAGAAATAGTGTTCAACCACGCAGATTATAGACTTGTTTCTGCAAAGGTGTTAAAGGAATTTGCAAATTTTAAAGAAGTTAATTTGTTTTTACGTGGTATGATACCACTTGTTGGTTTTAAATCAAGCTCGGTTTATTACGAACGTAAAGAGCGCTTCGCAGGCGAATCGCATTATCCACTTAATAAAATGATAGCATTGGCAATAGATGGCATAACAAGCCTTTCGGTAAAACCCCTTCGCCTTATTTCTTCGCTTGGTATAATTATGTCTATCATTAGTATAATAGGTTTAATTTGGGCAGTTACCTTCAAGTTTTTAGGATACACCGAAACGGGTTGGGCAAGTATAGTTGCTGCCATTTGCCTGCTTTCTTCAATACAACTTATATGTATTGGAATTATAGGTGAATATATTGGTAAAATTTATATGGAAGTTAAGCAAAGACCACGTTATATAATAAGTGAAAGAACAGATGATTATGAACAAAAATAATATTAAAGAGTTCTTGTTATATGTAATAGTAGGTGGAATAGCAACTGTGGCAGAATGGGTTAGCTTTTTTGTGCTTGATAAACTTAGCGTCCACTATGCTATTGCTACTACATTAGCCTATTTTACAGGAACACTTGTGAACTGGGCTGCAGGCCGAATTTTAATTTTTAAAGAACCCAATCAAAGCTTTATAAAAGAAATTGTCAGCATTTATCTTGCAAGTTTTATAGGCTTGCTTTTAAACCTTATAATTATGTGGATAGCAGTAGACCTTTTCGATATAACCGAAATGGTTTCCAAAATCGCAGCAACAGGTATTGTGTTTATGTACAACTTCCTTATAAGAAAGCTTTTAATTTACAAAAAGTAAACAAAATAAAACCACTTCGAATTTTCGAAGTGGTTTTTAATTTTTAAAGTTTTGCCATAATCATTTTGTCAACGGTATCGCGAACCTTTTGCATGGTTGCTGTATCGTTAGCGCATTTCTTAAATACAATTTCTTCGCCAAATGCCTTTTCAATAGCAGCAACAACCTCTGCTTTGGAATAAAGGCTTTCGCAAAGCTTCATAGCTCTAATGTCTTCAAGTCCCTGCTTAAAGGCAATAATGCGTAAACTTTCAAGTGGCATACCGTGTCTGCCGGGATATACGCTTGCAGCGTCGCCACCACCTGCCCAATGGCCTGCGTTTCCGTTAAGAAGTGGGTCTATATGGTCCCAAGAGAATTGGTTGTTATAGTAGTTATAGCCCCAATGTAAGAAGCCTTCAAGACCGTATTTATACATTTGTGTACCAAGGAAACGTGTACGAGCAGAATGCATAGCCATAAATCTGTTGCTGTATCCAACATAAGGATAGCAGCAGTAATATACCCAACGTTCTTTAATATCTTCTTCAAGGAAGGGGAGTACTCTGTCAACCTGTGGAACAGGGTTTTCGCAAAGCCCTTGCTTGTAGTATTCAACGTGGCTTAAAGCGTCAAGAATGTGCCAACCCTTTAAAACTTCGCCAATGTTTTTACGGTTAAGCTTGTATTGTGGCAAATGTTCTTCCCAAGGTTCGTCGGAAATATGGAAGTAAACTCTGTCTTTAAGACCTCTGCCTTCAAAATAGGTGGTAACTTCTTTAAGTAAAAGATTTAAGAAGGTAACATATTCTTCGCCTTCGGCAGCTGTTTCCCAACCGAAAATCTTTTTATAAACACCATCTACGGTAGCCATTACTTTAGGACAATGGAAAGAACCCCACTGTGTAAAGAGATGGTTAATTTCAAAATACTTAACGCCACATTCAAGAAGCATATCTACCCAGCGTTCAAGAAGCGATAAATCGAAAGAATAAACACCGTTATCAATGCTTACCTGTACAAGTTGATTTGTGGTGCGTTCGTGTCCAACGGCAGTATCAAGTGGGGGAGTAACAATAGGTGTTAAAATCATATTAATACCATTGTCAACTGCAGTTTGAACAAAGCGCTTACAAATTTCAAAGTGCTTGTCGCTCCAAACTTCCACATCATAGTAGTCTGCAAGACAGTCGGCATAAAACCACTGTGTAACCTTGGTTTCCTGTTCGGGAAGCAGGGTGTCAATTACATTAACTACAATTTCATTTTCACAAGCAACTTCACCATATTGGTTAAATAACTTAAACTTTAAGGTGTGTTCGCCTGCAGTAAAGCTTCCGTCATTCTTAACGTCTATCCAAATAGGGTGAATTTGTTGGTTAAGAACGGTAACTGCGTTTGTGTGATGAAGCGGTAAAAGAAGGTCGGGGTAAAGACCGGGTTCGTTTCTGATATAATCGGGGTCAAGTTCTGCTGCGAATTTAGGTGTGGGTTCAATAGGAACATAGTTAGGTATGCATTCTACGCTACGGAATTTAACATAATCGGCAAGGTCGCCTTCAACTTCAATTTTGCCAACCATACGGGCAACTCTGGCTTCTTCTTCGTTATAAGGAATAAGCTGAAAAGCTGCGTCGGTGTTTTTGTAGATGTTAACGCTTTTGATTTCTGCAAAATCGTCATAATTGCTGTCGATAAAGCATTTATCAAGGGAAGAAATGATTTTAGTTTTAAGCATAAAAGTACATCCTTTCATCGTATATTATATATGTACACTTGCATTTTAACAGTTTAAATTTTAAAAGTCAATAAATAAAAAATCTTATTGACAAAAGGGTAGTTTTTAGTTATAATCTTAATCTGATAGGCTATGTAATATGGATACTTATCCCCTTGCATAACCGTACTAAAAATAAGGAGGGTTCAAAATGAAAAGAACTTACCAACCTAAGAAGCTTCATCGTAAAAAGGAACACGGCTTCTTAAAAAGAATGGCTACTGCAAACGGCCGTAAGGTACTCGCTAGCCGTAGAGCTAAGGGCAGAAAGCAGCTCACACACTAATTTATATGTACTGTTTTAAAAAACTGAAGCTCAATTTAGAGTTCAGACGAATTTACGGACGCGGAAAGTCATTTGTTCAGCCCGCGTTCGTAGCCTATGCCCTTAAAAACAAAACAGGTAATATCCGTCTTGGAATTACTGTTAGTAAAAAAATAGGTGGCGCGGTTCAACGCAACCGTGCAAAAAGACTGCTCACTGCTGCCTTTAGTCAGGTCGCAGGGGGGCTTTGTTCGGGTTATGATTTTGTTTTGGTTGCCCGTACAAAAATTTTAAAAACCAAAAGTACCGAAATTGCCGCCTCGCTTCGCAAATTCTTGCAAGAGGAAGGTATAATTAAAGACAATGCGTAATTTACTTATTTCGCTTGTGCGTTTTTATCAAAAAAACATTTCGCCCGCAAAGGCGCCTTGTTGCAGGTTCTATCCTGTTTGTTCAAGCTACGCCATAGAGGCACTTAAAACACACGGAGCAATAAAAGGCTCGCTACTTGCAATTTACAGAATTTTACGGTGCAGTCCACTATGCAAGGGTGGTTATGACCCTGTACCACCCAAAAAACACAAAAAATAGGCCGTCGGAATTTTTCCGATTGGATGGTGAATAAATTGTTAGAATGGCTATTTAGAATTATTAATATCCCTTTAAGCTATATCCTTAACTTCTTTGCAGATTTTTTGGGTAACAGCTTTGCAGCTGCGGTTTTAGTGTTTACACTTTTCATAAACCTAGCTATGATACCACTCTCCATGAAAAGCCAAAAGGCTTCTGTTGGTCAAATGCGTATCAAACCCAAGCTCGACGAGCTTAAGAAAAAATACGGCGACGATAAGCAACGCTATTCACAAGAAATGCAAAAGCTTTATCAAGAAGAAAATATTTCAATGTCTGGCGGCTGCCTTCCCATGCTTATCCGTCTTCCCATTATGTTTTCTATCTACTACCTTATCACCCAGCCTTTAACCTATCTTATGAAGGTTCCTGCCGATGTAATTACAAAGGCAACCGAAATTTTAAATTTAGCAGACAAAGGCTACACAAAAGAACTTACAATTATCGATGCTGTTAAAAACGGCACTCTCGATATGCCTGAAATTTCAGCAGTTCTTGGTGATATCGACTTTACACTTTTTGGCTTAAACCTTACCGAAATACCTAAATTTTCAATTAACATTTTCGAAAATTACGACAAGCTTTGGCTTATTCCCATTGCTGCGTTTTTAGCACAGATGTTAACATCTGTAATTTCACTTAAAATTCAAAAGAAGGTTAATCCCGATGCCCCCTCTATGAGTGGTATGATGCTTACAATGCCTTTAATTTCTTTATTTATCGGCTTCACCGTACCTGCAGGTGTGGGCTTCTATTGGGCATGCTCCAGCCTTATTGGTGGTCTTATTCAGTCAGGCATTCAGTATTATTACGGTCCACAAAAAATGCTTGCTAATGAAAGAGCAAAAGAAATTGTAACCATTTTTGAAAACGAAAAGAAGTATATCGACAAGCGTTTAGCTGATAACAGCGACAAATAGAAAGAAGGTTCCCCTGTGGTTAAAGAATATATAGGAGAGGGCACCGACCTTTTAGAAGCCACTTCGGCTGCTAAAGAAGGTCTTATGGCAACTCTTGGTCTTAAAGACGACGATAACATTAATATAGAAATTATTTCCGAATTTAAAAAGAAGACTTTAGGTCTTTTTGGTGGCTCCATGGCAAAGGTAAGAGCATTTATTGAACTTCCCGACCCAAAACCCGAAAAGAAAAAGGTTGAAAAGAAGGCTGCTGAACCTAAAAAGACCGAAAAGAAGGCTGAAAAGAAAGAAGAAGTTAAGGCAGAGCCTGAACTTAACCTTATCCCCGAAGAACAGCTCGAAAAGTCAAGCAGCGCAGCACTTGCAGCTGCATACATTAAAACCATTATGCAGGGTCTTGGCTGCGAAAACGTAAGCGTTTCTGCAGCGTGCGAAGGTGGCACCATTTACCTTCAGTTAGAAGGCGAAAAGCTTGGCGCTTGCATTGGCAGACGTGGCGAAACATTAGATGCGCTTCAGTACTTAACTTCACTTGCTGCTAACACAGGTAACGGCTATCAAAAGGTAACACTTAACATTGGCAACTACCGTGAAAAGCGCGAACAAACCCTTGTTTCACTTGCTAAAAAGGTTTCGGCACAGGTATTATCCACCGGCAGAAGTCGTGCGCTCGAACCTATGAACCCTTACGAGCGTCGCATTATCCACACAGCTGTACAAGAAATTGAAGGCGTAGTTTCTAACTCTATTGGCGAAGGCGCAGGCCGTCGCGTTGTTATCGCTACTGTAGATGGCGACAAGAACCCCAGAATCAGAGATAACCGTCGTGGCAGAAATTCTCGCGACCGTAAACCTTCAAGAACAGTTGCTTCCACCCCTACAAGA
Source organism: Clostridia bacterium (assembly GCA_017387475.1). Taxonomy (GTDB): domain Bacteria; phylum Bacillota; class Clostridia; order Oscillospirales; family Acutalibacteraceae; genus SFWF01. Next base: position 18,633 of record JAFOFE010000006.1, read on the forward strand.
GAGCCTAAAAAAGATTCAGGCGACACACCTCTTTACGGCAGAATTAAATAATTAAACTAAACACCTTTACATATTGGTAAAGGTGTTTTTTGTTTCTTGCAATATTGACAAAGGGGCTAGAAAACCGTATAATTTTAATGTATGTAATAAAATGAAAGGGGGCAAACCGTATGCTTTTAGAAGCCACAAATTTATCTAAAAGTTTTGGCGAAAGAACGCTTTTTTCGGGTGGATGTTTTAAAATCGAACCAGGCGAAAAAATAGGCGTAATTGGTTCTAATGGCTGTGGTAAAACCACCCTTTTTAACATAATTACGGGTCAAGATACTGCAAGCAGTGGTGGTATTGTAAGGGCAAAGGGAATAAGTGTTGGCTTTTTAAGTCAGTTCGCCTGTAAAGATAGCACCCTTTCTTGTTTCGATGAAGCCTTAAAGGTCTTTTCCCACCTTATTGCCCTTGAAAGCGAGCTTGAAGAACTTCACACCACCCTAGAAACCAACCCCGACCCTGCCTTAATAGAAAAAGAAGCGCAAAAAAGGGAAATGTTTCAGTCGCTCGGTGGTCTTACCTATAAGGCTCGTACACGCAGCGCCCTTTTGGGAATTGGCTTTAGCGAAAACGAGCTTGACTTTAGCGTGTCTAAGCTTTCGGGTGGCCAAAAAAGTAAAATTGAGCTTTGCAAATTGCTTCTTTCTGCGCCCGATGTAATGCTTTTAGATGAACCTACCAACCACCTGGATATTGAAGCTATAGAATGGCTAGATACCTTTATTGCAAACAGTAAAAGCGCTGCAGTAATAATTTCGCACGATCGTTACTTTTTAGACCGTGTTGCAAATAAAATAATTGCAATAGAATACGGCAAAATTACTACTTATAACGGCAATTATTCTAAATATTTGCTTGTTAAAGAACAACGCGAAGAAGCTGTTCGTAACGAATATAAAAACACTATGCGTGAAGTGCATCGCATAGAAGGAATTATAAAACAACAAAAACAATGGAACCGTGAAAAGAACATAAAAACGGCAGAAAGCAAGCAAAAGCAAATAGACCGAATTTTAAGCGAGCTTGAAATTCCCGAAAGCGAGCTGCCCGACATTACCGTCAGCTTTACTGCAAACGGACATTGTTCTAACACGGTTTTAAGCGTCATAAATGCCGAAAAGAAGTTTGGCAGTACCGAACTTTATAAAAATGCTTCTTTTGAACTTACAAAGGGCGAATGTGTTGTTATAATTGGCCCTAACGGATGTGGCAAAACCACACTTATTAAGGATATTAAAGAGGGTCTTGGTAAACGTGGCGTTGGCGTTACGGTTGGATATTTCGACCAGCACGGCCACACACTAACAGATAATAAAACTATTTTCGAACAGTTAAGAGATACATTCCCAAACAAAACTAATACCGAAATACGCTCGGCGCTAGCTTTGTTCCTTTTTAAAGGGGAAGACGTATTTAAAGAAATTTCCACATTAAGTGGTGGCGAAAAAGCAAGGGTTGCCCTTTGCGAGCTTATGCTTAAAAAAGATAATTTCTTGCTTTTGGACGAACCTACCAACCATTTAGATTTAGCCTCGCGCGAAGTGCTTGAAAATGCCCTTGCCGATTTTACGGGTACAATTCTTGCTGTTTCCCATGACCGTTATTTTATAAATAAACTTTCCGACAGAATTCTTTATTTTAAAGATAAAACATTAAAAGAGTTCGGTGGAAATTACGACCTTTATGCCGAAACCTTAAAGCAGGCAACCGACACCGTAAAAACCGAAAAAACGGTTGGTGCCGGTGGCGCAGGCTATAAGCAAGCAAAAGAAGCTGCTGCAAAAATGCGCAAGCTTAAAACGCAGCTTACAAAAACCGAAGCCGAAATCGAAGAGCTTGAAGCAGCGCAGATGGGTCTGGAAGAAAAAATTTCTTTACCCGAAATTTTGGCAGACTACCAAAAACTAACCGAAGTTACAAGTGAACTGGACGCTGTTAAAGAAAAACTTTCGGCATTAGTGGAAATTTGGGAAGAACTTGCAACCCAAATTACATAATGGCGCAAAGCATCATAAGCTCGCGCAGTGCCCTATATGTATCGGCGTAGTTATGGTTTACCTCGCTTAAAACAGTAAATGCAGGCTTAAAATATTTTTCCGAAAACCATTCCGAAATACCCTTTTCGTAAATGTTGTCATCCCGTAAAGAAACCCCTAAAGAAGAACCGGAAAGCATAATTTCTGCCATTCTGTTACTTCGTTTAGGCATATTCTTAACGCTGGGCAAAATAATTTTATTATCCCCCTTGTCAAAGCAGATAATATGCCTAATACTGTTTGCTTCTAAAAAGGTTTTAAGCGAACAACTTTCAGGCTCGCTTTGTGGAAGTGTCGAGAATATTTTATTAATATCCACACCCCTTGCATTAAGCGAAAAAGCCGAAAAATCTTTTTTCGCAAGCCGTGCAGTTGTATGTGGCAGATTATATAAAGCCGAATTTCCCCTAGATGCAATTTCGCATCCGTCGGGGTTAAGGCAGGGAATAACAACAAGCCCTCTGCCGTCAAAAGCCCTTTTAACCTTTAACCCTTCAATTACACCGTCCTTTAAAAAGGCGTCGCATACTTCGCCAAAAAAGGTGTAAAGAAAACCGGCTGTAAAATGTGCAGACCCGTGAATACCACCAACAAAAAGCGAATATTCTTTAGCATCACCAATAAAAAATGCGGTAATTTCTCGGCCCATAACACTTTTCCCAATTGTGTGTGCCGAAATAAAAGGGTATCGCCTTAAAAGGTTGTACCTTGTTTGTATTGCCTCAAAATAATCGTAAGGTTTAAGTGATAATAACTCCATTTTTACCGCCATCCTATTTTTTGAATTTATAAAATATATGTAGGGAGGAATAATATTATGAATCTTGAAGAAAAGCAGGTTAGTTCCGAACTTCTTTACGACGGCAGAATAATTAAACTGTATAACGACCAAATAACCCTGCCCGACGGAAACGGTGCCTACCGTGAATATGTAAGACATCCGGGCGGCGTGTGTGTTGTGCCACTTACCGATAAAAACGAAGTTATGCTTGTGCGCCAATACCGTTATGTTTACGCAAAGGAAATAATAGAAATTCCTGCAGGTAAAAGAGATAGCAAAACCGAAGATACACTAGAGGGCGCCAAAAGAGAACTTAAAGAAGAACTTGGCATTACAGCCGAAAAGTTTGTATTTTTAGGCGAGCTTTACCCAACCCCCGGTTATACCGATGAAGTGCTTTATATGTATGCTGCAACAGGTCTTACCTTTGGCGAAACCAACCCCGACGAAGACGAGTTTGTAGAACCCGAAAAAATTCATATAAATACTTTAGTCGATATGATAATGAACGGCGAAATAAAAGATGCTAAAACAGTAGCAGCCGTGCTTAAAACCAAAAGACTGCTTGATGAAAACAAGCTTTAAAAAATAAAAAAGAGGTGCATCGTTATGAAACTAAACTACAAAAAAGTCTTACTTGTAGGCATGGCGTTTTTCTTAATTTCTGCCTTTTGGCAGGCCTACGACGCAATTACCCCTTTAATTCTTACCAACCACTTCGGTCTGCCACAATCGGTGTCGGGCGCAGTAATGTCAATCGACAATATCTTGGCAGTATTTATGCTTCCAATTTTTGGCGCATTGTCCGACAAGGTTAATACCCGTTTTGGTAAAAGAACACCCTTTATCTTTTTCGGTACAATAGTTGCCGTTGTTTCTTTCTTCTGCTTAACATTTATAGACAACCTTCAAATTTCAAAGCTTGTGGCTAAAGGCATTCCCGAAATGGCAGTTAAAGATAACGAAGAAGTAATGGCTACCGTTCGCGATTTAACCTTAAAGCTTACCCTTGAAAATCCGTGGCCACTTATTGGTTTTATTGCAACACTTTTTGTAGTGTTAATTGCAATGGCAACCTTCCGTTCGCCTGCCGTTGCATTAATGCCCGACGTAACCGTTAAGCCACTTCGCTCCAAGGCTAATGCAATAATTAACCTAACAGGCACAGCCGGTGGTATAATTGTGCTTGTGCTTGGTATGGTTTTTGCAACTTCTAAAAATTTATATATGCAGTACACAGGCTATGTGGGTGCTGTTTGCGCAGTTATGCTTCTTGGCTTTGTTTTGTTCCTTCTTACCGTTAAAGAAAAGAAGTGGGCAAAGGAAATGGAAGAAGACACCATTAAATTCGGCCTTGAAGAAAAGGACGAAGGCGAAACAGGCGGTAAGGGTCTTTCTAAACCCGAGCTTAAATCTTTGCTTTTAATTTTGGCTTCTGTTGCGCTTTGGTATATTGGTTATAATTCCATTACAAGTAAATATTCTGTTTACGCTACCAACATTTTAGGCTTCGATTATAACTTTACGCTTATAGTAGCGCAGGCAGCAGCAATTGTTTCTTATATCCCCGTTGGTATGATTGCTTCAAAAATCGGCAGAAGAAAAACCATATTAGCAGGTGTTATAATTTTAGCAACTGCATTTACCATAGGCTTCTTCATTACACCAAAAACACCCGAAGTTATAATGTACCCCGTTTTCGCACTTGCAGGCATTGGTTGGGCAACCATAAACGTAAACTCCTTCCCAATGGTTGTAGAACTAGCAAAAAGGGGAGATACAGGAAAATACACAGGCTACTACTATACAGCATCTATGGCAGCGCAAATTGTGGCTCCAATACTTTCGGGTATTCTTTACGATGCTATTGGTATGAGATATGTTTTCTTTACCTTCGGCGCATTGTTTGTATTCGGTTCCTTTATTACAATGTTATTTGTAAAACACGGCGATTCAAAACCAATTGCTTCCAAAAGCCGACTAGAACAACTTGATGTAGATTAATTAAAATAAGCAAAGACCCCTACGAAAAGTAGGGGTCTTTGCTTTTAAATGAGGAATGAAAATGAATAAAAAGAGGATTAGTTATGATTAGTGTTGTAGGAGTTTTCTGAAAAGGTTCTGTAAAAAAGGCGCTTTAAATAAGCCCAAACCTTTTTTTCGGTTTCGACAAAACGGTCTTCAAAAATAAGGCCGTATATAATAAATGCTGCAACAGCTATTTCGAATAATGTTTGTAAAATAAAGCGAATTTCCATATTTTCCTCCTGCCGAACATTTGTTCGTTTTCTACATTATAGCAAACAAAATGCCGTTTGTCAACTATTTTTAACAAATTTTTTATAAGTTTTTGTCCGTTTGCTTTAATTACATTATATTAGGCGCAGTGTCCAAATATACGGACTTTGCAAATTTTCTGCAAAAAAAATAAAGCCTTGTGAAATTCACAAGGCTTAAAGTTTTAATTATTCGTTTTCGCAGTAAATAACTGTAAGGTCGGGATGCATCTGAAGAATGGAAGCAGGAACTTCGGGGGTAATAGGACCAAAGAAAGCTTTTTCCATAATTTCTTTCTTCTTTGCGCCGTTAGCAATAAGAAGAACTCTTCTTGCCTGCTGAGCCTCGTGAACCCATGGAACTCCATCGACGCCGACTATCTGCCGCGGCTGGACTACCTCAGCGACGGCACCGCCGTGGACTATCGCTGCATCGAGTCCCTCCGCGCACTTTTGACAGCCTGCCGTGAGGCGGGGAACGCGCCCTATATCTGCTCCGCATACCGCAGCTTTGACACCCAGACCCAGCTTTTCGAGAACAAAATCGCCCGGGTCATGGCGGAGGGGCACAGCCGCGCCGAGGCGGAGGATATAGCCGCCCGGGAGGTCGCCCGTCCCGGCACCAGCGAGCATC
>JAFOFE010000060.1 GCA_017387475.1 Clostridia bacterium
ATTTCTATGTGCTTCCTTCAAGCGAAACACCAAGTGGCTATTCAGCTGTAAACGAATTCAAAATTGGCGAAACAGTAGTGCCTGCCTTTAAAAGCGATGAAGTAGGCCTTGGCGATTACGCTCTTATCTTCGCAAAGGGACCAAGTGGTTACACAGGCTTCTACTGTTACGATACTGTAGAAAAAACTATGCAGCGCCTTAACAATATGGTTATCCCCGAAGAAGAGGAAGAAATCGAAGTTGTACCCGAACCCCAAAATACCAATTTAGTATCTAGCTTCGTAGAACTTAATACCAACGGTAAAATTGTTGTTATTACCATAGTTGCCGTAATTCTTCTTTTAATTGCTGCAATTGTAATTTTAATAGTTAAAATTGTAAAAGCAGGCAAAGATGACGACTACGACGAAGAAGACGATGAAGTTTACGATAATAACGATATCGTAGGTTTTGAATATCTTTCGGTCGATGACAAAAAAGAAGAAAACGAAGAACAAGAATAAAATAAAGGACTCTGAACTTTAAAGTTCAGAGTCCTTTTTAATTTCCCAATAAAAACGGCGAAAACTTGGTGGAAAGTCTTCAAGCACCCCATATTCAGGGTCGTAAAATATGCCGTCAAAATAAAGCGACCAATGCCAACATTTCGGCGTTTCAAGGCTTAAAAGGGCAACTTCGGGTAAATCGGCTTTAACGGTGGCTTGCTTTCTTCCGGGCTCTAACGAAATATCGAAATGCGAAAGCACGCTAACCATTTCTTTAAAAGTAGTTTCCTTTTCGTTACCACAAATTTTAATAATTTCTTCAACGCTGCTGTCGGTAAGCATTGCAAGTGCTGCTTGACCACATTGCAACGGGTCAGGCTCGAATATATGTACAGGCTTTTTCGTTAAACCCAATGTAATCACCTCATATAATAATATTATCATAAATTATTATTCATATCAAGCAAACTAAAAAAATAGTGCATTTTTCGACAAGATATGATAATATAGTGAAGGTGATAATTATGTTCTTTGTTACAAAAGATAGTATGCCCGAAGGCTATGGCTTTTCCACTTTCGATCTAACCCACATAACATGGCTTTTGGTAGGCTCCCTTTTGTGTATAGGTGCTTGTATATTTTATAAAAAACTTACTCCCCAAAAGCAAAAAATAATGTTGTCTGTTTTGGGTGTATATATTTTCTTCCAAGAAATGCTTAAAAATCTTATTGTTGCATTGGTAGGGGAATTTAGTGTTGGTTATCTGCCTTTCCACCTTTGCGGAATTAGCATTTTGCTTATTCTTTTCGATGTTATAAAGCAAACAAAAGTTGTTAGAACCTTCCTTTATTACATTGGCATACCTGGTGCTGCACTTGCAATTCTTTTTCCAAATTGGACAACTCAACCGGTCTGGAACTTTTTCCACTTACACAGCTTTTTAATACATATTTTAATTGTTATGTATCCATTAATACTAGTAACATCAGGTAGCGTGGAAACAGGGCTAAAATCGGCTTTTAAAAGCGTATTGTTGTTAATTGCTTTGGCAATTCCCGTATATTTTTTAAATCTTCTTTGGGACACCAACTTTATGTTCCTAATGCGCCCCGATTCCGGCAACCCACTCGAACTTTTCGAACAAATTTTTGGTAATCACCTGTGGGGCTTCCCAATACTTTTGCCTGTTGTCATTCTAATTATGCATATTCCCGTGTGTATTGTAAAAAAGGTAAGAAAATAAAAAACGCTATCTTTTAGATAGCGTTTTTTTATTATGATTTTTTAATTTTTTCCTTTAAAACCTTTGCCAAACATTCGCCCATGTGTGCATATCCGTCTGGCGAAGGGTGGGTGCCGTCTTTCGAAATTTCAACGCCCCACTCGTCCGAAGAAAGTAGGGTAACGTTATCAAGTTCACTATTTATAAGGTCATACGCAACCTTAATAGCGCGTCTTCTGCAGTGTGAATCGGTAAGTGCCTGCAACATAAATATAGGAACATCTTTAAAAATATTTCTTATTTTTTTAACAAAAGCAAGGTAATGCTTTGCAAAAATATCTATGTTGCCCCTGTATTCATCGTTTGGCATATCTAAATAGTCATTAGTGCCAAGGAAAATAACTATAATATCGGGCTTTCTTAAATATTCAAATTTATAAGGTGTAAGGGTAGCCGATTCTTGACCGTCTTCTAACCCAAAGTATGTGCTTTCCATACCACGACGGGAAATAGCGTCAGGGTGCATTTTGTACCAACCCCAACCGTCAACCAAAGACATTCCACATTGCGCCACTACCGAATAATCTAAGCCAAGTTTCTCGGCCGAGCTTGCCGAAAAACCGGGGTATGCAAAAGAAATAGAGTCGCCAATATAATGTATGTAAGGCTTGTTTTCGGTAGTAAATACTTCTGCATCAGCTTCAATCTTAATTCCCTTAAGGTGGAAATGTGCGCGTTCTACCATACGAATTTTCAGGGTGTGGTTACCACCGTTCAAACTAAATTTAAACCCATTTCTTGTTTTGGTAGGCTTGGTTTCGCCACCGTCAATTATAAAGGTTGCATTTTTAAAAATGCGACCAATAACTTCAAGTACACTTCCCGAAAAACCAATTTCGGCAAAGGCAACGGCACCGTAAGAAACAATTTCTTCTTCAATGTTGTCCTGCCAAACGCCTGTGTATTTAAAATTAGAGTCTTTAAAAGATATAAATTTCATAAAAGCACCCCTAAATTAAGCTTTTCTTTATAGTACCATATTAGCTTGCAGTTTTCAAGAATTCGGTGCAACTAAATAATTGACAAAGCAGTTTAAAAAAGGGTATTATAAATAAAAAGATAGCGAAAGGTGGTCGGACAAATGAAAACTACGGTTTCTGTTTTAGATTTTGGCGCAATACCAAATACCGACGCCCTGCAAACAAAAGCATTTCAAGCAGCTATAGACCACTGTTTTAAACTAGGTGGTGGAACAGTAACCGTACCTAGTGGTACATATATTTTGGGCGATATTAGAATAAGAAGTAATATAAGCCTGCACCTGTTGGAAAATGCCGTGCTAAAGGGCAGTAAAGACCCTAAAGACTACCGTAATATTATGACCGATACCATAGAACCACTTCCAAAAAGCGAAGCGACTAATGCTGGTTGGCATAGTCCTTTCGAATGGAAAAAACTAGGTGGTGGCTTTAAAGCCTATTTATATACGGCAGGCAGTTATTGGAATTACGGCTTAATTCGTGCTGCCTTTGCAGAAAATATACAAATAATTGGCGAATCTGGAAGCCTTATAGATGGAAACAATGTCTACGACCCAAACGGCGAAGAAAATTACCGTGGACCCCATACTATAAATATGCATTTCTGTAAAAATGTTAAATTTAGTGGCTATACCGTTAAGGATAGTGCAAATTGGGCGCACGCAATTTTTCAGTCGAAAAAAATAAGTTTCCAAAACATAACTGTTTTAGCAGGGCACGATGCACTTCATACCCGTTCTTGCAGCAATGTAGAAATATTAAATTGCAAGCTAATAACAGGGGACGACTGTATAGCAGGCTTCGATAATATTAATGTGCTTGTTAAAAATTGCGAAATAAGTTCTGCTTGTAGCGCATTCCGTTATGGTGGATACAATATTTTGGTCGAAGACTGTCATATCTACGGGCCTTGCAAATATGTTTTTAGGGGTAGCCTTTCGGCAGAAGATAAAATTTCGGGTCGGTGTACGGCAGCATCGCCAAAAGCTAGAAATAATATGCTGTCTATGTTTACAAATTTCGTAACTAACGATTTGCCCGTAAGACACGCACCCGGTAAAATTTTGTTTAAAAACTGCATAGTAGAAAATGCAGATAGATTTTTACACCTTAACCTTTCGGGCAACGAACCTTGGCAGATAGGTCATCCACCAAAGGATATAACCTTCCAAAACATTACTGCTAAAAACATAGCTTTAGGGCTTTATTGCTATGGCGATGGCGAAGTACCCATTTCGTTAAACCTTGAAAATATAAATTATTCTGTAAGGCAGGGAAATCAAGAAGATGCCGTCTTCAAGGTTGCAAACTTTAGCGAAATCAACCTTAAAGATGTAAGAATCTCTAACTTTTCGGGCAATACCCTTATAACAACCTGGTCGGACGGTGGCAAGGTAACTACCCAAAATTTAGAATGCTCCCTTAAATCAAACGGCTTAATAAACAAAGCAACCACCCCCTTCAAATGCAGCGCAATATAAAAAACCGTCTACCTTTCGGTAGACGGTTTTTGTATTTATTGTAGGGCGCGACGTCCTCGACGCGCCGTGTAATAATCGCAAATCTAAATTATTTAGCAGCTTCTTCAACAGCAACTGCACAAGCAACGGTCATACCAACCATTGGGTTGTTACCTGCACCGATAAGACCCATCATTTCAACGTGAGCAGGAACGGAAGAAGAACCTGCGAACTGAGCATCACCATGCATACGACCCATTGTATCGGTCATACCATAGGAAGCAGGGCCTGCTGCCATGTTGTCGGGGTGGAGAGTACGTCCTGTACCACCGCCGGAAGCAACAGAGAAGTAGTTAACACCGTTTTCGTTACACCACTTTTTGTAGGTGCCTGCAACGGGGTGCTGGAAGCGAGTGGGGTTGGTGGAGTTACCGGTAATAGAAACGCCAACCTTTTCAAGTTGCATAATAGCAACGCCTTCGGGAACGTTGTCAGAACCGTAGCACTTAACGTCAGCTCTGGGGCCGTTAGAGAAAGCCTTTTCAGAAATAACCTTAACTTCTTCTGCGTAAGGATCAAATTCGGTTTCAACATAGGTAAAGCCGTTGATACGAGAAATGATGTAAGCAGCATCTTTACCAAGACCGTTAAGAATTACACGAAGGGGAGTAGTTCTAACCTTGTTTGCGTTAAGAGCAATCTTGATAGCACCTTCAGCAGCAGCGAAAGATTCATGACCTGCTAAGAAGCAGAAACATTCGGTTTCGTCGGAAAGGAGCATTTTACCAAGGTTACCGTGGCCAAGACCAACCTTACGGTTTTCAGCAACAGAACCGGGGATACAGAATGCCTGAAGACCAATACCGATAGCAGAAGCAGCTTCAGCAGCCTTTGTGCAACCCTTCTTAATTGCGATAGCGCAACCAACAGTGTAAGCCCACTTTGCATTTTCAAATGCGATAGGCTGAGTTTCTTCTACGATTTTGTAAGGGTCAATTCCCTTAGCAGCGCAGATTTCTTTACATTCTTCAATAGAAGAAATACCAAATTCTTTAAGAGCGGCAAGGATTTTGGCCTCGCGTCTTTCATAACCTTCAAATAAAGCCATTATAACTTACCTCCTCAATTATTCTTTTCTTGGGTCGATGTACTTAGCAGCGTCTGCAAAACGGCCGTAAGTGCCCTTAGATTTTTCATAAGCTTCGTTAGGCTCCATACCTTTCTTAATGAAGTCGGTCATTTTGCCAAGAGAAACGAATTCGTAACCAATAACTTCATCGTTTTCGTCAAGAGCCATTCTGGTACAATAACCTTCGGTCATTTCAAGGTAACGTACGCCCTTAGCCTTGGTACCGTACATAGTACCAACCATGGAACGTTCGCCTTTACCAAGGTCTTCCATACCAGCGCCGATAACAAGACCATCTTCAGAGAATGCAGACTGGCTACGGCCGTAAACAATCTGTAAGAAGAGTTCGCGCATAGCAGTATTAATAGCATCGCAAACAAGGTCGGTGTTAAGAGCTTCTAAAACGGTTTTGCCGGGAAGAATTTCTGCAGCCATAGCAGCAGAGTGGGTCATACCCGAACAACCAATAGTCTCTACAAGAGCTTCTTCAATAATTCCGTTTTTAACGTTAAGTGAAAGCTTGCAAGCACCCTGTTGAGGAGCACACCAGCCAACACCGTGAGTGTAAGCGGAAATATCGGTGATTTCTTTTGCTTGTACCCATTTGCCTTCTTCCGGAATGGGAGCAGGACCGTGTTTAGGACCCTTAGCAACGGTACACATGTTCTGAACTTCAACTGAATAATTCATTATGTATATTCTCCTTTCGGTAATTGGTTAAGACATACTCCTAACCATACAAAAACATTATAACAAAAATAAAATAAAAATACAAGAGAAAACCGACACTTTTCGATATTTTTTTAACAATATTGAATTACCCTTAAAAATATGGTATATTATATGTGAAAAATGCATATTATAAATGGTGATGATTATGATATTTAAAACTGTAGACCCAAGAAGTATTAAAGACAATTTAATAAAGACCCTAGCTGAAGAATGGGCGCTTATAACAGCAGGAAACGGCGAAAATTATAATATGATGACTGCGTCCTGGGGCTTCTTCGGCGAAATGTGGGGAGAAGATAGCCTTATGGTTGTTGTTCGCCCACAGCGTTACACAATGGAGTTTATTGAAAAGAACGATTATTTTACAGTTTCTTTTTATGGCGACAACAAGGCAATTCACAAGGTGTGTGGCAGCAAATCTGGCAGAGATGTAAACAAAACAAAAGAAACAGGCTTAACACCTGTTACAAATGAAAAATATGTTTATTTTAAAGAAGCCAGAATGGTGCTTGTTGTTAAAAAGCAATTTGTTCAACAAATGAAAGAAGATGCTTTTATAGATAAAGCTGTAATTGATAAATGGTACCCCGAAAAAGATTACCATAATATGATAGTTGGTAAAATTGAAAAAGTTTTAATAGCAGAATAAAAAAAAGCGGCGAGATTTTTCTCGCCGCTTTCACTGTCCACTGACGGCGCGTCGGGGACGTCGCGCCCTACACAATTATCTGTTGTTAATAAGTTTTGTAAGTTCAACAGGATCAACAATTTTGCCGTCCTTGTAAACACGCATATTGCCGGAAGCAATTTCGTCGATAAGGATAACTTCGTCGTTGTTGAAACCAAATTCAAACTTAATATCCCAAAGATCAAGACCGATAGACTTAAGATCATCAGCAACAATCTTGGTAATAGCAAGTGTTTGAGCCTTCATGCTTTCGAACATAGCAGGGGACATAACGCCAAGAGCAGCAAGTCCTTCGCCTGTAACAAGGGGATCGCCTAAAGCGTCGTTCTTGAATGTGCATTCAACGTAACCACCTTCAAGTACGGTGCCGTCCTTAATATATTCGCCGTATCTTCTGATGAAGCTACCAGTAGCAACTAAACGGCAGATAACTTCAAGACCGTGGCCGAATGTAGTAGCAGGAAGAACTTCCATAGTAGCGTCGTCTACATTAGCAGAAACGTAATGTGTTTTGATGCCGGCTTTTTTAAGAAGCTCGAAATAATGAATAGAAGAAATAAGGTTTGCCTTACCAATACCTTCAATGGTAAGTCCAACAGAGTTTTCGCCTGGATCGAACACGCCGTCTTTACCGGTGCAATCGTCCTTGAATTTGAGCATTACATTGCCGTTGTCGAGTGAATAAACGTCCTTGGTTTTTCCTTGATATATAAGTTTCATATTTTTACGCTCCTTTAAAGCTTTAAAATTACCTGAATATTATATCACGCTTTTTTATAAAATTACAATATTTTTTTGAAATTTTATATCATATTCTAAAAAATTTTTTTCGCAGAGTCTTCAAGTTGGAAAAATTATATAAAACTTGCCTTATACATAGTCTATAACTTCAACCACACCACTTGAATGATAAAGCGAAGGGGTAACCAAAATGGAATAACCACTACCCGAAGGGCAGGTCCATTCCACCATGCTTTTGCGTGGAACTGCGCAAGATGCAAGTAGCATCATAATTGCGCCACCGTGCATAATAACAGCGGCGTGTTCTGCGCCCTTCGACATCATATCACGTACAATTTCGTTAAGGCCAACACAAAGTCTTTTTGCAAAATCTGTGTTATCTTCGCCACCGGGTGCAGCAGTTATTCTACCTGCAGCCCAATCGGCATAAGCAGGCATTAGTTCCAACTCGTTTGCAGTTTTACCCTCAAACTCGCCAAAATCAATTTCTCTTAAATTGTCAACCAACTGAATATCTTTGTTAGGATATAAAATAGCTGCCGACTGTTTGCACCTAAGCATAGGGCTTGAATAAACAACATCTACTCTGGGGTAGTCGGTTTCATCCTTTAATCTTTTAAGTTCGCTAACCCCTGCAGGCGCTAAAGGAAGGTCGGTAGAACCGATATATTGTTGTTTTAAGTTGCCTTCGGTAAGACCGTGGCGAATAAGATGTATTTTAAATGTCTTCATAAATAACTCCTAAAAGTGTGGAAATTATTGTGTTCGATACAAGCATTCCCTTATCTGTTAAGGATATGCTATCATTAACACGGCAAAGGCCGTGCTTTTCAAGGCTTTTTGCCTTGTCTATAATCCTAGCGTCTAAAGATTTATTGAATTTGGCTTCAAACTCTTTAAAATTAAGCCCTGTGTTTAGGCGAAGCCTTAACATTATATATTCAGCCTGGTCGCCACCAAAACCGTCGAAAACAGTTTCGGCACCATCTATAAAGGCATTAATATCACGTTCATAGAAAAATCTTTTGCCGTCAAAAAAAGAATGGGCAGAAGGGCCTATTCCAATATATTCTTCCTGCAACCAATAACGGTTGTTGTGCCTGCTTTGGTAACCTTTTTTGGCAAAATTAGAAATTTCATAGTGTTCGTATCCTGCCTTGCGCATGGCATTGCATAACTGCATATATTGTTCGGCAGTCTTATCGTCGTTTGGCACACTAATATTCATTTTGTCAAAGGGAGTACCTTCTTCAACCTTTAAAATGTAAGCAGAAATGTGTTCGGTTTCAAGCGCTAAAATTCCGTCAATACTTTGTTCAAGTGTTTGGGAATTACTATCGGGCAAGCCTATCATAATATCGGCAGAAATATTTTTAATACCGGCATTTCTTGCTGCCTTTACGGCGCATACTGCATCTTCGGTGTTGTGGCGTCTTCCAAGCACGCAAAGTTCGTTTTCATTGCAAGACTGCACACCTATAGAAACCCTGTTTACGCCTAGCGCTACAGCACCCTTTAAAAAGTCTGCAATATTGTCGCCGGGGTTAATTTCTACCGTTATTTCGGCACCGTCTAAAAGCGTGAAACTGCTTCTTACAGCGCCAAAAATTAAGGCAAGCTCATTGTGGCTTAACAGGGAAGGAGTGCCACCACCAATATACATAGTGTCAATGGGGCGAGCAGTACGCTCACCCCATTTTTTAATTTCTGTGCAAAGACTTTCTATATACCTTTTTTTAATGCTGTCGGTTGGAACAACCGAATAAAAGTCGCAGTAGTTGCACTTTTTCTTGCAAAAAGGTATGTGAATATATAGTCCTAAGTTATTATTAGTCAAGGATTTCTCCAATGCAGCTTCCGGGAATAGCAGCTGCGTTAGCTTCGTCGGTATCAAGATGCATTGCAAGTGCATAGCTGTCGGATACTCTAGCTACAACGTCGCCGAAAACAAGTGCGCGACCTTCGGTAGGAATTTTAACCGAAACAATTTGAGAATCTGTAATGCCGTACTTTTCAGCATCTGCAGTGGTCATATGTATATGACGTTTAGCAGCAATTACGCCTTCGGTAAGGTCAACTTCACCTGCAGGTCCAATAAGTTTGCAAGCACCACTGCCTGCTATGTCGCCAGATTCACGAATGGGAGCTTTAACACCAATAGCACGAGCATCGGTTAAAGAAATTTCAATTTGTGTAGCTTTACGGCAAGGTCCTAAAATTGAAACGCCTGCAAGTTCTTTTTTAGGGCCAACAACGGTAACGCGTTCTTCGCAAGCGAACTGACCGGGTTGAGAAAGATCCTTTTTAGGTGTAAGCTTATAACCCTTACCGAAAAGGATTTCAAGATGTTCTTCGCTAACATGCACGTGGCGTGCAGAAATTTCAACTAATACTTCTTTTTTCATAAAAAATCTCCTTATTTGGTTTATATATTAATTGTACACAAATTTTACAAATTTTTCAAGAGTTTTAAAAAAATAAACGGACGGTTAATTCCGTCCGTTTAAAATTTAATTAAGCTTCAGTAATAGCGTCAACAGGACAGCCGGATGCACAAGCGCCGCAATCGATGCACTTATCGGGATCGATAACGAATTGATCTGCACCTTCAGCGATAGCTTCTACGGGGCAACCTGCTGCACAAGCGCCACAGCTGATGCAAGCGTCGGTAATTTTGTATGCCATTTAAATACACCTCCTTGTGTCTTGAGTATATTGTAACATTTTCCTGCAAAATTGCAAGAAAAAATTTTAACCTATTCTTCGCCTTCTTCTTCCTTAACAGGCTTTTTGTTCTTGCCGCGTGAAAGCAGCTTAACTTCGGTTCTGTGAATTTTAATGGGGGCAGCGTCTTCGCCAATTCTAACGTATAAAATTCCGGTAAGTGGGTTTTCGTCAACAACCACACCGTTTCCACTAGGTGTTTTAACTAGTGAACCAACAGGTGGGGTAATAGAATTTAAATATTCATACGCTTCCTGTTCATATTTAAGGCAACACATAAGTCTGCCACAGCTACCCGAAATTTTTGTGGGGTTAAGTGAAAGGCCCTGCTCTTTTGCCATTTTAATTGAAACGGGTTGAAAATCGTCAAGGAAGCGAGCGCAACAGAATGGCTGACCACAAATTCCAAGTCCACCAAGCATTTTAGCTTCATCGCGAACACCAATTTGGCGAAGTTCAATTCTTGTGTGCAGGCTTGCTGCCAGGTCTTTAACAAGTTCACGGAAGTCAACACGACCGTCGCTTGTAAAATAGAATAAAACTTTAGTGCCGTCAAAGGTGTATTCTGCATCAACAAGCTTCATATCAAGCTTATGCTCAAGCACCTTTTTTTCGCAAAGCGTAAAGGCATCGGCAGCTTTTTTACGGTTTTCTTCTACCTTTCTTTTATCAATGGCATCTGCAAGGCGTAAAACTTTTTTAAGGGGTTTTACAATGCTTGCTTCATCAACAGCCTTAACGGCTTCACTAACGGTTGCACATTCAATGCCTTTTGAAGTTTCAACAACAACAAGGTCGCCCACATTGGCGTTAATACCTGCAGGGTCAAAGAAGTATGCGCGTCCGTCGGGTTTAAATTTAACAGAGATTACCTCGGTCATAAAGTCCTCTTTCTTCATTTATTTGTTTTTAACGGCAGAAAGTTTTGCAGTAAGCGCCGAAAAGAACAAACTAAGATTTATATTAGTGTTAAGTGTGGGTGTAAGCTCGCAAAGCGCATCGTACATGCCCACATATTCTCTTGCCGTTTCCGATAAATGTTCTGCCTTTTTAACCTTGTTTATTAAAATTTCCGAAAGTTCTTCGGTAAATTTTAAGGTTTCGCCACGGTTACCTTCAAGCTGAACGGTAATAAGCATAGCCGAAAGGGGAGAAGAACGCTCAATAGCATCGAAAAAATCGTGTGCAATGGCACGGCCAATGCTTTCTTTCTTTTCTTCTAACCTTAAAATTGCCTTGCCTATATTGTTCTTTTCTTCGGCAAGAAGCTTTGCAGCAGTTTCTTTATCTATATTCTTGTTTTGAACAAGATATTCGGTTGCTTCTTCTAGTGTTGGTGGGAAAAGCGAAAGAACTAAACAACGGGAAACAACGGTTTCCAAAAGTGCTTCGGCAGATGGTGTTATAAGAATAAACACAACATCACTAGGTGGTTCTTCAAGCACCTTTAAAAGTTTGTTTTGCGAAGCAGGGTTCATGGTGTTTGCCTGTTCAATTATAAACACTCTGCGTTTTGCAGTATGTGCAGAATGATATGCAATAGAACGAAGTTTTTCTATTTGGTCCTTTGTAATAGAAGCCTTCTTTTCCTCTGTGGTTACCACCTCAATATCGGGGTGGCTGCCAATATCTGCAAGATGACAGTTTCTGCAACTGCTGCAGGGTCTTACATCTTCGTCGCAGACCGATGCCTTGGCAATAAAGCGAGCCAAGGTGCGCTTGCCTGTGCCTAAATCGCCTTCAATTATAATGGCGTGGGGCAAACGTCTTTGTTCAATAAGCTTGGTTAATGAATCTTTAATTCGTTTGTTTGAAACGAGTGGAAACATCATAATACAAAACCAACTTTTTTCATTGCCTTAGAAAGTGTTCTTTTGGCAACATAGTCAGCCTTCATAGCGCCTTCACGGTAAAGCGCTTCAAGGGCAGCTTTATCTTTAATAATAGCGTCATAACGTTCGCGAATGGGGCGTAATTCTTCAACAACAGCTTCGCCAACAGCCATTTTAAAATCGCCATAACCCTTACCTTCAAATTCGGCAGTAATTTGTTCGGGTGTTTTGCCGGTAACTGCAGAATAAATGCCAATAAGGTTGTTAATTCCGTGCTTTTCTTCGCCAATGCAAACTCTAGCTTCGCTATCGGTAACAGCACGCTTAAACTTTCTCATAATAGCGTCGGGGTCATCTAAAATAGCAACCCAAGAATTAAGATTTTCATCAGATTTAGACATCTTTTTAGTTGGGTCCTGAAGCGACATTACCCTTGCACCAATTTTAGGAATATATGGGTCGGGTACAGTGAAAACATCACCGTAAATTCCGTTAAAACGCTCTGCAATATCGCGTGCAATTTCTAAATGCTGCTTTTGGTCTGCACCTACAGGTACAAAATCAGGCTTGTAAAGCAAAATATCAGCAGCCATAAGTACAGGGTAAGAGAAAAGACCAACGTTTACATTGTCTGCGTGCTTGGCAGATTTGTCTTTAAATTGGGTCATTCTTGACATTTCGCCAAACTGTGTGTAGCAAGAAAGAAGCCAAGCAAGCTGGCTGTGTGCTGCAACGTGCGACTGAATGAAAAGGGTAGATTTTTCAGGGTCAAGACCAAGCGCTAACATAAGCGCATAGGTAGAATATATTTGCTGTCTAAGTTTTGCAGGTTCTTGACGTACGGTTATTGCGTGAAGGTCAGCAACAGCAAAGGTACAGTCGAATTCTTCCTGCATATTCAGCCAGTTTTTAAGGGCGCCTAAATAGTTGCCAAGTGTTAACATACCACTGGGCTGAATACAACTTAAAACTTTCTTTTTTGCCATTTCTTCCATATATAAAACCTCTAGAACAAAAATATACAGTATATATTATACTACAACTATTCCACTTCGGCAAGCATTAAATTAAATATAAATAATATATCTCTTTTTAGCATTTTTTGTTGATAAACGGCGTGAAATTTGATATAATTAAACCAAATATATGCTAAGGAGATTTAAAATGGTAAAAGTAGTTCTACTTGCACACACTCCAAACCCCGAATCAACGGTTGCTGCAGCAGCAAAACTTTGTTATTCGGCATCCACAATCGAAGGCATTCGCGACGGTCTTACCCCCGAAAAAACTGCTTCTTTTGTTGAAATGCTTGCCGAAATCGGACACGAAAGTCCAATTGAACACGTTTCCTTTACCTTTGGCGTAGAGGGCATTTCTCGCGCTTGCTCGCACCAACTTGTGCGTCACAGAATAGCATCCTATTCTCAAAAAAGTCAGCGCTATGTTAATGAAGACAGCTTCGAATATGTAATTCCACCCGAAGTAGAAAAAATTCCCGAAGCTAAAGAAGAATTCATTCGTCAAATGAAGGCTATCGACCAAGGCTATAAGCAGTTAGCAGAGCTTCTTACTGCAAAACACACCGAAGCCTTTATTGCCGAAGGCTGCGATGAAAAGACAGCGCTTCAAAAGGCAAAGAAAAAAGCAATCGAAGACGCTCGCTTTTTGCTTCCCAACGCTTGCGAAACAAAAATTGTTGTTACAATGAATGCAAGAAGCCTTATGAACTTCTTCAGACACCGTTGCTGCAACCGTGCGCAATGGGAAATTAAAGAAGTTGCCGACCAAATGTTAAAATTAGTGCTTGAAGTAGCACCAAATCTCTTTAAAAATGCAGGTCCTTCCTGTGTAGCAGGTGGCTGCCCCGAAGGTAAAATGACCTGTGGCAAAATTAAGGAAGTTCGCGAATTTTATAAGGGAATGAAATAATTATGGGAAAACTAATTGTTATCGAAGGTTTAGACGGAAGTGGCAAGTCTACACAGCTTGAACTCTTACCAAAAAACCTTAAAGAAAAGGGAATAGACACAAAAAGCGTTTCCTTCCCTTGCTATGAAGACGATTCTTCTGCGCTTATTAAAATGTATCTTGCAGGTCAGTTTGGTTCTAAACCGGGCGATGTTAATGCTTATGCTGCATCCTGTTTTTATGCCTGCGACCGTTATGCTTCCTTTAAAAAAGATTGGGGCAAATATTATTTAGACGGTGGCGTAATTGTTTCGGGCCGTTACACCACATCAAATGCTGTGCATCAATGTTCTAAACTTCCAAAAGAACAGTGGGCAGATTTTCTTTCTTGGCTTTACGATTTTGAATATAACAAGCTTGGTATTCCAAAGCCCGACAAGGTTATCTTTTTAGATATGCCAACCGAAGTTTCGCAAAAACTGCTCGACAACCGTTACAGCAGCGACGGCGGCCATAAAGATATTCACGAACAAGATGTTGAATATTTAAACCGTTGCAGAGAAGCTGCTATTTTTACGGCAGAATATTCGGGTTGGGTAAAAATACCCTGCGCTAAAGACGGATCCCCCAGAAGCATAGATGAAATCGCAGCTGATGTTTTGATAGAAGCATTAAAAGGAGATTAGCGTGAAAAATCACGCTAATTCACAATATAGGGACGGCGTGTTGCTCGCCAACAGAGTGGCAACCGCAACACATGCCGATATAATCTCCAACTGCCGCTATAGGAGATTTTAATACCTATTTGTGATGACACATTAGCGACAGAATGGAGATTAATATGATTTATGTTTTTTTAGCCGACGGTTTCGAAGAAGCCGAAGCGCTTGTTACAGTAGATATTCTTCGCCGTGCATGTAAAAAGGTTACCTGTGTTGGTATCGATAAAAAAGAAATTGTAGGCGCTCACGGAATTAAGGTTACTGCCGATATTAAAACGGGCGAATTTGCACCGGTAGATTTTGAAGGTATAGTTTTACCCGGTGGAATGCCCGGCACCAAAAACTTAATGGCAAATGCAACCGTTTGCAATGCTGTAAAAACTGCCTTTAAAAAGGGCAAGCTTGTTGCTGCAATCTGCGCAGCACCTTCAATACTTGGCAACCTTGGCATATTAAAGGGTAAGGCTGCAACCTGCTATCCGGGCTTCGAAGACCAATTACTTGGCGCTCGCTACGTAAATGCCCCCACCGTTACCGACGGTAATGTTATAACAGCAAGGGGCGCAGGTGCTGTATTTGAATTTGGTTTTGCTTTGGTAGATTTTCTTGAAGGCAGCCGTGAACTTTCTTGCGAATTAAGGGAGAGCATGCAATGCGCCCGATAGATATTCGTGGCTATAAGCAAGATCTGCGCGCTCGCTCAAAAGAGCGCAGAGCAAATATGGACAAGAACGAAAAGCAGTTGCTCGACAAGCAAATTGCCGAAAATGTTCGCCGACTTAAAGAGTATCGTCCTGCAAAAACCTTGCTTATCTATATGTCCACGCCAATTGAAATAGATACAATTGAAATAATAAAAACAGCTTGGAAAGAAGGCAAAAAGGTTGCCGTTCCTCGTTGCATACCCGGCACAAGAGATATGGAGTTTCATTATATCGAAAAGCTTGAAGACCTGTCTGTAGGAAGCTTTTCGGTGCTTGAACCCGACCCATCACTTCCCATTGTTACCGATTTTTCGGGTTGCCTTATGATAGTTCCGGGAATGCACTTCGATATGAAGGGTTACCGAATAGGCTACGGTAAAGGCTATTACGATAGATATATGGTGCGCTTTACCGGAATTTCTGCAGGACTTTGCTATTCATCGGAATTAAAGCCGTTTTTATATCACGGAAAGTATGACCGTCATGTAGATATCGTTGTAACAGACAAAAGAATTAAAACCTGTAATAAATAGGGGATTATATGAACATTAAAAAAATACTTCTAGTTTTTCTGGCGCTTTTGGCAGTTTGTGTAATTGCCGTAGGTATAGTTGCAGCTACCTTTGCTGCAGACTATAACGGCACTTCAAGAAGTGGCGACACCTGCAAAATTACAATACCCGAAGGCTCGTCTGCAGCTAGTATTGCAAACATTTTGCAAGAAGGTGGAGCTATAAACAGCGCGCTTTATTTTAGAATCTATTCAAGACTTGCAGGCACCGAAGCCGACTACCGTTACGGAAATTACGAATTTCAAAATAACATAGGCTTCGAAAAAATTGCCGAAGTTTTGTCTACCCAAGGCGCAAAGGTAAGCACAGTTTCGGTTACCATACCCGAAGGCACCTGCCTTAAAGACTACACCAAAAACGTTAATAACAAAGATGTAACAGTAATAGGTATTGCAAGCCTTCTTAATAAAGCAGGTGTTTGCAAAGCCGAAGACTTTTTTGCAGCTTTAGACGAAGTAGATTTTTCAACCAAGCTTTTAAGCAGTATCGATAAAGAAAACACATACTATGCTTTAGAAGGTTATTTGTTTGCCGATACTTACGAATTTTACTATTGTGGTTGTAAAGAATGCGCAGGCGAAAACGGTGTCAATAAAACCTGCGAATCTAAAGAATGTGCAAAAAAAGCTATCGAGCGTATGATTTCAAGAACCGAAGAAGTTATAACCGACGAAATGATAGCTAATGCCGAAAAAATGGGCTATTCAATTCACGAAATGCTAACTCTCGCTTCTATCATTCAGCTTGAATCGGGTATAGATACTGCCGAAATGCCAAATGTTTCTGCCGTTTTCCACAACCGTTTAAAAGCACCCGGCAGTTTTCCAAAACTTGGTTCTTCGCCAACCATTTATTACGATAAAACTATGAATGGCGATGGTAGATACGATACACAAAACGTAGCAGACGGTTTACCACCAGGTCCCGTTTGTTCTTCGGGCGAAGCTGCCATAAAAGCAGCATTTTTGCCAACAGAAAACTTCAGTTACACATACTTCGTTACCGATAGCGATGGTAAATTCTATTACAATTCATCTGCTTCGGGACACAGTAGCACTATTAAGAAACTTCAAAGTCAAGGTAAATGGATATATGAATTCTATTAATAAAACACTTCCCGAACTTCTTTGCCCTGCAGGCGACCTTACAAGGCTAAAAACAGCAGTTGATTTTGGCGCCGATGCAGTATATATTGCAGGCGAAGAATTTGGAATGCGAACAGCTGCTTCCAATTTTGGCGAAGCCGATATGCGCGAAGGTATAAAATATGCACACGATCACGGTGTAAAGGTGCATGTTGCCTGCAATACACTTCCCCATAACGACGAAATCTGCAGAATACCGGCATTTCTTGAACTTGTGCAAGATGCAGGCGCCGATGCAGTTATTGCAGCCGACCTTGGAACAATTGGTATGGTTAAAAAGTATGCCCCTAAATGCGAGCTTCACGTTTCGGTACAGTCGGGCATTGTAAACTACGAAACTGCAAATGCATTTTATAATTTAGGTGCAAACCGTGTTGTTACTGCGCGCGAATTATCCCTTGCCGAAATTGCAGAAATCAGAGCCAAAACACCCAAAGATTTAATGATAGAATGTTTTGCGCACGGCGCAATGTGCGTTTCCTTTTCTGCACGATGCCTGCTTTCTTCTTATATGACAGGGCGCGATGCTAATCGTGGTGACTGTGCACAACCTTGCCGTTGGTCCTATTCGCTTGTAGAAGAAAACAGGGAAGGTCAGCATTTCGATATTACCGAAACAGATAAAGGCACATACATTTTAAATGCTAACGATATGTGCATGGCAGAGCATTTAAAGGAAATGATGGATGCAGGTATAGGCAGCCTTAAAATCGAAGGCAGAGCAAAATCGCAATACTATGTTGCAGTTACTGCGAACGCCTATCGTGGTGCGTTAGATAGTCTAAAATCGGCAGGCAGCAATTGGCAATTACCAACTTGGGTTACCGAAGAGCTTAATAAAATTAGCCACCGAAATTACTCAACAGGATTTTACTTCGGCACACCCGAAAATGCGCAGACCTATGCCAATGCAGGCTATGTGCGAGATTACAGCATCGGTGCCGTCGTTGAGTCC
>JAFOFE010000061.1 GCA_017387475.1 Clostridia bacterium
CATAGAAGAAAAAGCTGAAAATGATATGCTTCGAATAGATTTAGGTTGTAATTTCAGAAGCCGAAAAGAAGTATGCAGCTTTGTTAATTCTTTGTTTAAAAAGCTTGTTTATACCGAAACTTCAGACTTTGAATATGATGATAAAGAAGAATTAGTACCTAAAGCAAAGTATCCCGAAAGTGATGCTTTAAAGGTTGAAAATCATTTTGTTGATTTTGGTGCTGTTGTTCAAGATGAAACAGTAAATTTCGATTCTAAAATTGAAGCTGAGGCATATATAGTTGCAGATATAATAGAAGACCTAGTAAACAAAGAACCTTTTTTAAGAGATTCCGAAGGTCTTCGCAAAGCAAGGTATAGTGATGTTGCCATTTTAATTAGGTCTATGCGTGGCAAAGATGAATATTATATTAATGCACTTAAAGAACGTGGAATTCCTGTTTCTATTTCTGCAAGCGAACTTTTAGATTCCGATGAAATTAATTCTTTAATTTCTATACTTAAAGTAATTAACAACCCTTCGGACGATATTGCATTATTAACACTATTAACTTCACCACTATTTTTATTTTCAATGAACGAATTAGCCGAAATAAGAGCTGAACATAAATACGGTAGCTTTTATTCGGCAGTATTAGCTGCTGCAAAAAGTGGAAATGAAAAGGCAACAGATTTTGTAACCACAATATCTAATTTACGCAGAAGAAGTACGGTTTTACCTATAAGTATTTTAATTGACGAAATCTTTGAAGAAACGAATATACTTAATATTTATTCCAACAAAGAAAACGGCGAAGTTAAAAGGCTTAATTTACTGTGCGTGCAAAATCTTGCAGTAGAATTTGACGACGATAAAAGTAAAGATATTGGCAGTTTCTTAAGATACTTCAACGAACTTGAAAATCGTGATTTTTCACTTTCTAACAGTAGTGAAGATGGCGTTAAAATTATGTCTATTCATAAATCGAAGGGTTTACAATTCCCAATTTGTATAATTGCAAACACAACTAATCAGTTTAATGAAAACGATATAAAAGATAGCGTTATTGTCAGCGAAGAACAGGGCTTTTCGTGCGCATATTTCGATGATTTAGGTGTTAAAAAGGATAACTTTGTGCTTCGAACTCTTATGAAATCTGAAGAGAAAAGAAATCTCTTGGCAGAAGAATTAAGGGTATTTTATGTTGCGCTTACAAGAGCAGAAGAAATGTTAATAACACTTTCTAGTTATGAAAATATTCAAGACGAAGTGCAAAAGAAAAAACAACTTATTGATATAACAAATTCAAAAAATAAGGTTTCATATTCTTTGTTTAGAAAGAATAAATGTTATGCCGATTGGTTGTTAGAATCTTTGTTAATTGACGGTATTTTTACATTCGACGGTAATAACGACCAGATAATTATTCATAAAAATGTCCAAGGGCGTGATGCGCAAAACAAAATAGAGCAAGAAAAAGAAATAGTTGCAGACGATGAAAGCGTTCAAAAACTGAAAGAAATTTATTCTTTTGTATATCCTTACGAAGAGCTACTTTCCTTGCAGGCGAAGGCTTCGGTTACCGATATTGTTCATAAAGCCGATGAAAAAACGTATAGGTTTACAACAAGACCATCGTTTATGCAATCTAAAGGTTTAAGCTCTGCCGAACGTGGTACTGCTATGCATAAGGTTATGCAAATGGTAGACTATGCTAGGTGTAGAGATGCGCTAGATGAAGAACTTTTATCTCTATACGAAAACCTTGTGTTAAGCCAGGCAGAATATGAAGCGTTAGATAAAGACTTATTCGAAAAATTCTTCCACAGCAAGCTTTGCGACAGGGTAATTAATGCGCAAACCGTAAAACGTGAAATGAGATTTATCACAGAGTTTAGAGCAGGGGAGCTAACAGAAGGTTTAAGCGATATGTGCGCTAATGAGCCTATTGTAGTTCAAGGTGCCGTTGACCTTTTATTTGTTGAAAATAATGAAATTGTGATTGTCGACTTTAAAAGTGATAGAAATAAAAATGAATGTGAACTTGTTGAAGCGTATGAAAAACAACTTAAAATTTATGCAAAAGCTTGTTCTAAACTTATGAATCTACCGGTTAAGGAAATGCTTATTTATTCCTATTCGCTAGGCAAAGAAATTAAAATTCAATAAAATAAGGACACCGAAAAGGTGTCCTTATTTTATTATTGGGGATATTTGATGACCGTTTAGCGCAGAAATTATTGTGGGTTCCAATAATGAGAAATCTGCTATCATAGAACGCTTCTTGTTTTCGGGGTCATCTTGTGCGAACGGAACAAAATAATAGTTTTTGCGATTTAACAGATGCCCAATATTTTTAGCTGTAGCGCCCAAGGCGTCGTTTGTTGCTAATGCAATAACAACGGGTCTATCGTTTCTAATATGCGATTTAACGGCCATTGTAACCGATGTATCGGTAATTCCATAGCATAGTTTAGCCATTGTGTTAGATGTACAAGGGCAAACCGTAAGCACATCGAACATCTTTTTTGGTCCTACAGGCTCGGTATCCACTATGCCTGTTAATATTTTTTTACCTGTCAAATTTTCTATTTTATTTTTTAAATCATCTGCATTTCCAAACCTCGTGTTTGAGCTTAAAACAATGGGGGAAACAATAGGGAAGATATCATAACCCTTAGTTATTAATTTTCCCATTTCTTTTATAGATTCTGATATTGTGCAAAAAGAGCCGCAAATTGCGTAACCTAACTTTATCATTGGTAATATCACTCCGTAAACCGAAATTTATTCGGCAATTATGGATAAAATGCATTTAGTGAGTATGTTTCCTGCAGTTTGCGGTAATATTTTTTCAGGCAAAGCCGGTGCTTGAATAACATTAATGCCAAGCTTTTTAGCGTTTTCAATATCTGTTCCAATAAATTTTGAAGAAAGTTCTATAATGGTGTTTTTGTCGTTCATAGTTCCCAAAATTCTTTCATCAAAAATAGGCGATGGTACTGTTTGGAATATAATATTAAAACGATTAGCTTCGTTATAAAGCTCGTTAATTCTAATGGTATTATAGCCAAGTGCAGTTGCATACGATAAATCTCTAGCGCTTCTGGCAGCAATTGTAATGTTTCGGCACAACCCCTTTAGTCTGTCCGTTAGTATTTTTGCAACTCTGCCAAAACCTGTAATTAAAATTTCACTTTCATCAAGCGCAAGTTCAGAGCTGCTAATTGCATAATAAATAGCACCTTCGGCTGTGGGAACGGCGTTTAGGTATGCAAAATCGTCTCTTTCATTTAGGTCTACCGAAATTCTGTTACTGTCGTTATACCCACAAGAAATAATTTTGCAAGAAGGTGAAATTTTGTTTATAAGTTCGTTTGGAGATATATTTTCTTTGCCACTAATATTAATATAGCCGTCTTTGTTTAGTGTTGGTATTGGCAACACCACTAAATCGGCATCAATATAATTTGCTAGGTCGTCTTGCGTATAAATACACTCAACAATATATCCCGAACATGTAAGGTTGTTTTCTAATATTTTTAGGCGTTTAGATTGCCCGATAATACATATTTTCATTTCATCACCAAAAAAGCATCATAAAATGTTCACAGTACATTTTATGATGCTTTTAATTATTGGTGCAAATGATTTAAGATATCTTCTTTTTGGTTTTTATTATTGTCTTTCATAACATAAAGTAAAGCCTTGTATAACTGCTGTCCAACCTCGGCCCCCGAAAAGCCTAACTCCATAATATCGTTGCCCGATATTGCAAGATCGCTTATTTTGAAGGCTTCTTTATTGTTAATTATTTCATTAAGTATATTAAATAAAAACTCGGAGTTTTCATAACTGCATAAAGCAAGATAGTTTAGGTATAAATTTACAGTGTCAATGCCGTATTTATATAAAAGCTGTTTTAAATCATATTTGTCATTAGGTATTTTATGCTCGCGCATTTCATCTAAAGCGTTAATGTTTTGCAAAAGAACATTGCATGCTTTAAGTTGGCTTTTTATATTTTCAAGGTTATGATTAATGCAAGTAAAGAAAAGGGAAGCTTTCTGTATATCGTTTAAGTTTAGGGTATGAATTTTGTTTACAGGTGCAACATTTTCGTTACCGGCTTCAATACCAAAATTCGTAAGCGCGCCCGTGTTAAGCAGCTCGAAAATAACCGAAGGCTTAATGCCGTTTGCTGTTTTAACAAGTTCGGTTAGTATGCGCTCACCACTAATGTTGTTAATGTTGTTGGCAAGTTTTAAGGTTGCACTTTTTGTATTACATTCAATTTCAAAACCTAAAGTTGCTGCAAAACGGTAAGCTCTTAAAATTCTTAAAGCGTCTTCTTCAAAGCGTTTTTCAGCTTCACCTACGGTTCGAATAAGCTTATTATTAAGGTCGTTTATTCCACCGAAAAGGTCGGCTATTTCGCCGTCCTTTGAACAAGCCAATGCATTAAATGTAAAATCTCGTCTAGATAAATCTTCATCAAGGGAAGACACAAAAGATACGTTGTCTGGGTGCCTATTGTCCTTGTATCCTTCCTCCTTTCGATAAGTGGTAATTTCTACGGGATACCCTTCCTGTATAACGGTAATAGTTCCGTGTGCTATACCTGTAGGTATTGCCGTAGGGAATAAAGCCATAATTTCATCGGGCAGTGCATTTGTTGTTATATCTATGTCATAGCAGGGTCTGGAAAGTAGACCATCACGAACGCAACCACCTACAAAATATGCTTCAAAACCGTTATTTAATAGTACGTTAATGCAGTTGTATGCATACTTTGGAAATTTTAGCAAAATAATCACCACTTTTCAAAATTAAGTTGATTTTTATGTTATGTTTGAGTAAAATAAGACTATAAAGTAAACTTTAAGAGGTCTTGCATGAAAGAGTTAAGAGAAACAGATTTACTGCTTACAAAAATAAAAAAAGTTCATATGATTGGTATTGGTGGTTCGGGTATGTGCCCAATTGCCGAAATCCTTCATTCTAAAGGGTATATTTTAACCGGTTCAGATAATAATGAAGGTGATACTTTAAATAGAATTAAGGCACTTGGAATTAAGGTGTTTATGGGCCATAAAGCAGAAAATATTAACGACGCAGAGCTTGTTGTATATTCTGCTGCTATTGCCGAAGACAACCCCGAAAGAGTTGCTGCAAAAGAACGTGGAATTCCCACAATGGAACGTTCCAAATTGCTTGGTGCAATAACAAGACAATACAATAATGTTATAGGTGTTTGTGGAACACACGGCAAAACAACCACCTCATCAATGATAACACAAATTTTGCATTTAAGCAAGATGGAACCGTCTGCTGTAATTGGTGGAAAATTGCCACTTATAGGCTCTAACGGACTATGTGGAAATAGCGATATTTTTGTGTGTGAATCGTGCGAATTTGTAAATACTTTTCTTGAATTATCGCCCGATATTAGCGTGCTTTTAAACATCGATAATGACCATCTAGATTACTTCAAAACTATGGAAAATCTAGTGAATTCTTTCAAAAAATTCGTGTCTTTATCTAACCTTGTTTTCTATAATTTTGACGATGAATTATCAAGTCAAGCAGTTGCTGAATTGCCTATAAATAAGGTTTCTTTTGGCCTTAATGAAGGTAGTGATTATACTGCTAAAAACCTTAAACCAGCTAAGTTTGGATACTGTTTTGATGTGTATAAAAAAGGTGAGTTTTTATACAGTTTTGAACTTAGCGCACCCGGCAAACACAACGTTATGAACGCACTTGCAGCTATTGCTGTGTGCGATTATTTAGGCGTTGCTGCTACCGACATTAAACCGGCACTTCAAGAGTTTAAAGGCGCAGGCAGACGATTCGAATTTTATGGTGAATTTGATGGCTTTATGCTGGCCGATGACTATGCTCATCACCCAACCGAAATTGCTGCTACTTTAAGTGCTGCAAAAGACTTAAATTACAACAATGTTATTGCAGTATTCCAACCGTTTACCTTTTCACGAACGGCATTGCTAAAAGATGAATTTATTCGGGCATTAAGCATTGCTGACAAGGTTGTATTAACACCAATAATGGGTTCACGTGAAGTGAACACCTACGGCATTAAGTCCGAAGACATTGCAGCAGGTCTTAATGAATGTGTTTGTGTGAACAGTTTTGAAGAAGCAGTTTCGGTTATAAAATCTATCGCCAAAAGTAACGATATCGTTATAACAATGGGCGGTGGAGATGTGTATAAAATTGCAAAAATTATAGCAAGTATGTAATAAATTAAAAGCCACTCGGAATTTTATTTCGGGTGGTTTTTAATTGTAATAGTGCCTATATTTATGGAAACAAAATCACATATTTTGTTAAGTTCGGTATTGTTTCTATAAACGCCAGAAATAAAACCAAATATCCCATAATTTCACATTTCCTAACTTTAGTTTATCACACCACTCCGGAAATCGAAACCATCGAGATTGATGGTGCCATAAAAAATTTGTAGTAAATAAATAATTAAACACGTAAAGGAATCTGCAAAGACTGCTTTAAGACTTATATATTACGTATAAAATAATTGCATATTTGTTGAATATATGATAAAATAAAAAAGAATATGATTTGTCACTAAAAACATTACTTTAAAGTTATTTTATAAGGATTTTTTATGGAAAATATGAAGAAAATATGGATATATGGAATTATTATTACAGCAATCTCAACCCTTGCTGACATTGCTTTTTTATGGGTTATAATCGGCACTGGACTTATCACCACTCTCATTAGTGGCATTACTATCGGTTTACTGATTGCTCTCCTTGTGGTTATCTTTCTTCTCACAAAGAATAGTATTCACAAGGTGCGATGTGTCATCGGCACCATTATGGCAGTTTTTATGTTTGCTATACAGATTATTAGCGGATATTACATCGTAAGTGGCGCCGATGCTTTAAACCACATTTCTACCCCAAAAATTGAATATACGGAAATCGGAGTTTATGTGCATAAAGATGATACTGCCAAAAGCCTTGCCGATATTAAAGATTATACCATCGGCATTCTCTCTACCCAAGATCGCGATAACACTGCTCTTGCTTTTATAGAAATTGAAAAGTCTTTCGCGTCCGAGCCAAAAACCAAAGAGTTTGACGGACTTGAGATGTTAATGGATAGTATTCTGACTAAAAAAGTTGGTGCGGTGCTTATAAATGTTGGTTTTCTTGATTTGCTTGCAGAGATTGAGGGGCACGAAAACGATCTTGAATCGCTTCGAGAACTTTGTGTAATTCACATTGAAAAAGAGTCTGCGCGTCTTGAAAACGCTCCAGTTTCCCACACTGAGAAATCGGTATTTACATTGTATATCAGTGGGATTGATACCTTCGGAAAGGTTTCTAAACGAAGCCGAAGTGATGTTAACATTATTGCAACAGTGAATGTAAAAACAGGACAAATTTTGCTTGTTTCAACTCCCCGAGATTATTATGTCCCTCTTCCCATTTCGAACGGTGTTCCAGATAAGCTGACCCATGCTGGTATCTATGGAATTGATGTTAGTATGGGAACATTAGAGATGCTTTACGGTACCAGAATCGACTATTATTTCCGTGTTAATTTTGATGGATTTGAGAAAATTATCGATGCTTTAGGGGGCGTAACCGTTAACTCCAAATATGATTTTCATGTGCTCGACACCCATTTTAATAAGGGTGAAAACTTTTTAAATGGTACAAATGCACTTCGCTTTGTCCGTGCCAGAAAGCCTGTTCCTGGTGGAGACAATACTCGTGGCCTTCACCAAATGGAGGTTATTAAGGGTGTTATCAACAAGATGGTTACCCCCTCCATTCTCATTGGCTATAGTGAAGTGTTAGAAGGTATCAAGGATAGTTTTGAAACTAGCCTACCCTACGAGGACATTGCAGACATTGTTAAAAATCAGCTTAACAAGGGAACTAAGTGGAATGTTACTTCCTATGCTGTTACGGGCACAGGCGCTAGTCACAAGCCCTATTCGTTAAGTCTTAACGCCTATGTTATGATTCCAAACGAAGAAACGGTTAAAAAGGCAAGTGAGCTAATGGAAATGGTCAAAGCAGGAGAGATTCCTGTGGTATAACTTTTATACAAATTAAAATTCACGAGAGATATGTCATATCGTGCAGATGAAAATTCTGATTTCTTTGTAAAATGTATGAGTGTTCGAAAGAGCTCAAGGTTGACTTTTTTGTATTATAA
>JAFOFE010000062.1 GCA_017387475.1 Clostridia bacterium
ATTACGCAGGTGAAAAAAGTGTAGGCGCAACATTTAAGACCGACAAGGCGCAGCAAACACAGGTTCCGAATGCGCCAACAGTTCAAAGCAAAACAGATAATAGCATTACACTAGTATCTGTAAGTGGCTGCGAATATTCAAAAGACGGTATTAACTGGCAATCAAGCAATGTATTTAACGGGTTGGAATGTGGAACGCAGTATGTTTTTTACCAAAGATATTTTGAAACATCAACCCATTATGTAGGAAATAAAAGTGCAGCTGTAAGTGTTAAAACCGAAAAGGGAACACAAGCGCAAACCGTAGCTCCTACATTATTAAGGAAAACTTATGATATGGTCACACTAGTAGCTGTTAATGGCTGCGAATATTCAAATGACGGTATTAACTGGCAGGCTAGTAATGTGTTCACAGGGCTTAACCCTGAAACAATCTATAGTTTTTATCAACGCAAAACAGAAACCGATAGATATAATGCAGGTTCGGCAAGCGAAGCTCTTATCGTACAAACAGAACAGAAACCTATAATTCTCGTATCAATAGAGATAACTGCAAAACCAAATAAATTATCCTATTGCGAAGGTGAAGAATTCGATCCAACGGGAATGATTGTTACAGCTTATTATGATAACAATACTAATTTGGAAATTGCGAATTATACCATAGAGGGTTATTCATCAACAGTAGGCCTAAAGACTATTGTAATAACTTACGAAGGCAAAACTGCAACTTTTGAAGTTGAAGTAAAAGCAAAAAAACAAGGTTGGGAATTAAATGGCTCAAGCTGGCTTTACTACGAAGATGGCATAAAGGCTACAGGATGGAAGCTTATAAATTACAACTGGTACTACTTCAATACCGATGGCATTATGCAAACAGGTTGGTTATTACTTGGCAACACCTGGTACTTCCTGGCTGACGGTGGAAATATGCTTACAGGTTGGCAGCTTGTAGGTAACTTCTGGTACTACTTTGCCGACGGTGGCAATATGGTAACCGGCTGGCTCAACCTTGGTGGTACTTGGTACTATTTTGCCGATGGTGGCAACATGGTAACAGGTTGGCTTAACCTCGGTGGCACTTGGTATTATTTCGCAGATGGCGGCAATATGGTAACCGGATGGCAATATATTGGCTCTAGTTGGTATTACTTCCACGCAGGTGGTAATATGGCAACAGGTTGGGTTCTTGACGGAAACACTTGGTACTATATGGCAGATAGTGGCGTAATGCTAACAGGCTGGCAATATCTTGGTGGCGTTTGGTACCTATTTGCTGACTCTGGCGCTTGGATAGGATAGAAAAAAGCACCCTTCGGGGTGCTTTTTTAAGTGGCGTAGGGCGCGACGTCTCGACGCGCCGTTTGTATATTCCATATTTTACTCACCGAGCTGTTCGGCGAGCGTAGGGCGGGGAAGACTCCCTCGCAGTGCGAGGGAGATGTCCGAAGGACAGAGGGAGACGGCCTCCGTAAGAGGTGGTCCCGCCGTTTTTGTAGGGGACGGCGTAACGGGCGTCCCGTTTAAGTGGGCAGGGCCTAGCGCCAAGGGCCAAGGGAAAGGTGTGCCTTCGGCACTAAAATTTAAAGAATAAAAAGGTGTCGCTTTGCGACATATAAAATCGCACGCCGTTTAAAAAGTAATTTTATGTAAAAAAACTTTCAATCGTAAGTTTACATCCAAGCTTAAAACCAAACTTGAATATTTCTTTTTCGCAAATGCTTTGCATTTCGTTTCTGCAGTCGGTGTATTTTTCAAAAATCGGTTTTTGATTTGCTGTTAAAACGTCAGAAAGCTTATTCATATTTTTTTCTAGAAGAAGTGTAAGTTTTTCAATATCTATGTTGTTGTCGGTGCATTGTTCAAAAGGACAAAGATTACCATACCATAGTTCATCTAGAGTTGAATACATATTAATCCCTCCTTAAAAAAATATTAATATATTTTTAGTTAAAATGTAGACTATATATTATACGATTTTAATGATACCACCCTTGAAAAACGCATATAATTATGTTAATATAAATTGATTGTAAAAATAATTAGGAGTGCATTATGAGCGAAACTAAAAAGGAAATAGCAAGGCGCAGGACCTTTGCTATAATATCCCACCCCGACGCAGGTAAAACAACCCTTACCGAAAAGCTTCTTCTTTATGGTAGAGCAATTCAGTCTGCAGGTTCTGTAAAGGGCAAACAAAACGATAAACACGCCGTTTCCGACTGGATGGAAATTGAAAAGAAAAGAGGTATTTCAATTACTTCTTCGGTTCTTCAGTTCGAATATAACGGTTACTGCATAAATATTCTTGATACCCCCGGCCACCAAGACTTCTCGGAAGATACCTACCGTACATTAACTGCTGCCGACAGCGTTGTTATGGTAATAGATGCTGCAAAGGGTATAGAGCCACAAACAAGAAAACTTTTCAAGGTTTGTGCAATGCGCCATATCCCCATCTTTACCTTTATTAACAAAATGGATAGAGATGCAAGAGATTCTTTTGAACTTTTGGACGAGCTTGAAAAGGAATTTGGAATTGGCACCTATCCTATGAACTGGCCTATTGGTTCGGGAACCGATTTCAAGGGCGTTTTTGATCGAGAAAAGCGCAGAATCTTAACCTTTGCTGATTCCCATGCGGGTTCCGACAGAATTGAAGCTATCGAATGTGAAC
>JAFOFE010000063.1 GCA_017387475.1 Clostridia bacterium
ATCTCAAAGATAAAAATAATAAGTGATATTGTGAGACAGGTCTCACAGTTATATTTTGCCTATTGGCAAAGTGATATTAAAACCTTTGGTTTTAGTTTTATTATATTCGCCATTAAAACTGTCCGAAGGACAATATCACGATGCGAAGCATCATATAACTGCGAAGCAATATAACTCGCCGCCCGCGAATATAACTGAGGCACCTTCCTTACGGAGGGTGCCTCTTAGGGTGGCTTTAAGTTTTAATTATTCGTAAATGCTGAATGCTGTAGAGCAGTGGAGATATAATTCGCCGTCCTTGTATTCGTAAGGAATTTTAACGGTGTGGTTGTTGGTAGAATAGGTAATGTAAATGAATGCCTTTTTAACTTCGTAAGTACCACCGTTAGAACCAAGAGATGTGCGAAGTTCAAATTCGTTAGGTGCATAGAATTCAAGTTCGTGATTTTGAATCATAGTACCAACTGCAACTTGGAATTCCCAATAATAACCGTTTAAGTCGCCACTAACCTGCTTAACGGTAGCTTCGTCTGCAGGAGCGTGCTTGTCAGCTTCAACAGCATAGCCGTCGGGGTCTGCAAGTTTGCAAACTTCTTCTGCATTAGCGCAGGTAACGATATCGTCTGTTGTCATCTTTAAATCGTCAACGGGAAGGTCGCTGTCATAGAAAGAAATTTCTTTGCCGGCAACTAAATCGCCACTTGGAACTTCAAATGTTAAAGCAAGCTTTTGTGAATTGCCAACATAAAGGTCTTCAATATAAGAAGAATAGTAATAAGAAGGTGCATAGTCGCAAGCGCCTTTAGAGAAAGCAGAATCGTAAGAGTTTTCACCAATGGTCATTTTAAAATAGCCGCTGTCTACCTTAAGATTTTCGTCGGTTGCTGTTACGTTAAGGAACATATAAACGCGCTTTAAGGGGCTGCCTTCTTCTTTTACGTAAGAATCGTCTACGTAAATACCTTCAATGGTAACGTTGTCGTTTGCTTTTTTAGGTCCTGCGCTGCCACCTGCGGCACAAGCGCAAAGTGAAACGATAAGAGCTAAAACAAGTGCGAATGATAATAATTTTTTCATACAGTTCACTCCTAGGGGAATTTTTGCCGAACAGAAAACTCTGTCCACAAAAAATTATACTTTAAAGCGCTAAAACTGTCAAGGTAAGAAAACAATTACTTTAAGTTACAAAAAACGGTCTTTAAGCAAATCGAAATCGCTAAAAGCAGTAAAAGGTGCGCTAATTTTCTCGCTTGCAGGTGCAAGCCTTACGCCTAAATCCGCAAGCCAATTTTGGTTAAAGAAAACCTTAACCACACCACCCGTAACAACTTCTTTTCTTAAAATAGCTTCGCCTTTATAGGTCAGGTGTCCTGCAAAAAAACCATCTACCGAATAAAGCTCGGCAGAACGCGCGTTTTTGTGGTTTGCAGGCTTGTCAATATAGTTGGCAAGTTCGCACATTTTAACAACTGCACCTGTCATGCCCGGGCGCACTCGTTTAAGACTTTCGCCTACAATAGCCAAAAAGGTATCAATATAAGCAATGTGCTTGCGTTCGCATTCTATTGCATAAAACGGGATGTCATTTCTAATAACAATTTTTTGGTCGGTAAGTGGTCCTAACAGAAGTGCGTCGGCAATAATGGCTCTAAACTTAATTTCGTTAACCGAATTTTCGCTTAAAGAAAAGAACATGGAACTTTTCCAAGAATTAACCTTTTTATTTAGTCCTTTTTTAACGGTATCGGCATCGGCACCACCAAAACCATCTACCTTAATTTCGTTTGCTACAATATGCTTTAGAAGTGAAGCTTCTTTTGCCTTTGAAAATTCTTTTTTCATTTTGATTGTGGCATATTTTGGCAGGGTATATTCTTCTGTTAGCCAACAAAACAAAAATTCTTGGCAAAGGGTATCTTTTTGTTCGGTTGAAGTAATACCTTCGCTGTCTAAAAGCTCTAAAAAGCCCCTTGTTAAAACGGTAAGTATATGCCTTAAGCCCGCAAGACCGTTTTTAATGTTCTCTCTGGTTATAAGCTTTCCGTAACCTTCGGTAAGGTAAAGCTCGTATTCTTTTTTCTCGTTAAGCATTTGCTTTACCTCCAAGGGCATTTAAAACTTCTTCTTCGGTAAACAACAGCCAAAAAGCCTTGTTAAGCGAAGCGTCATATTGTGGGTACATACGGGCAATAAGCTCGTAAAAATCTTGCTCATCCCAAAGGTTAAGGTTTTCGGTAATGGCTAAATCTACAAGGGCAACATCTGCCAATTTGCGTTGGAATTTTGCCTTGCTAATGCGCGATTTAATATCATGCTCTAAAACGGAAAAATACTTTTTGGTAAATTCATTTTTATCTGCCTTTTTAGAATAATCTACCGTAGTTTTACGCGCAATAACATTTTCAAGCGCATAATGTAAAAGCCTATACCCTTCAAAATCAAAATTAAGCAGAAGTTCGGCATTTTCAAGCGCCAAAACATCGTCTAAAAGCTTGTTTTCGCCCCTGCATTTATCCTTGTTGTACGGCCAAAAGATTTCGGCATCAAACTTTTCGGCATTTGCCGAATAAAGAAACTCTTTAAGGGCAACGGCTTCGGCTTTATCCATATTTTGTGTAAGCTTTAAAAGCTCATCTTGGAACACTTCAAACCTATCTTTATAAGAAAGGGTTTCACTATCATACGAATAAATATTATCGTACTGTCCTTTAAGCCTTACGGTTATCATAGAAGTAAGCTTTGCCAAAAGCTCTTCGGTTACTTTTTTGGTGTCTATAATATCCGAAAAAGTGGAATTTGCCGACCTGTATGCTGCAACAATATCTTTGCAACGGGTCGATTTTTTAGGTTTAGCGCCAAAAATTTCCAATAAGGCGTTACGGTCGAACCCATCTTTTTCGGCGTTTTCCAAAAAGTTGTAAAAAGCATCTGCCCAACGGTATAAAAGTTGCGATACGGCATTGTGTTCACGGTTGGGGTTAAACTCTTTCACAGGAAGGTATGAGCTTTTACCCAAGCATAATTTTCCGTTTTCGTCCTTTACAATTTCGGGAATTTCGCCCTTTTTGTTTTCAAGCTCGCGCTTCATTTCAATATATTTTTCAATTTCTTTAACAATATAGCGCGCGTCTTCGTCCAACTTTTTAGAAAACTTCTGAACGTCGTCAATATAAGGTCTTACACCCTTTTTGGTAGCATCAATTTCGTTACCTGTAAGAATTGTGCAAATAGCAGCGCTGGGCAGGGTTTCGGGTTTTTTAATGTTCGGGTCATATTCAACTGCAGCAATTTTCATTGCAGTATTAGAAATTTGGCCAATACGGTTGGTAAAGGTGGTGTAAACAACCTGTGGACAAATATAATTATATTTTTTAATTTTTGCCTTCTTGGGCGGCAATACAAGTTTTATTTCCTTAATGTGAATAAAAGGGCGCGCGCTCTTTATTTTGTTTATTTCGGTGTAACCACTTTTAAGGCAGGCATCTATAATGCGCCTGTCATAAATAATAGAAATATGGTCGCCGTCAAAATCGGCACCACCAAGCGCAGCAGGAATATAAGACGTATCGCCTGTAATTATAACGCCTTTAAGGTGTCCTAGGTATGTTTCATAGTCTTTTTTAGTAACCGAAATGGTGCAAACGTCTTCGTTTCTTGAAAGGTGGGGGCTTCTTATAAGCGCAACCCTTTCGCCACTAGCCTTGCTACCGGGCATATAAATACGCCCACTAGATAACAGCTTGTCTTCTTTTTTTAGCTTTTCGTATGTTTTGGAAAAATCTTCCTGATACATAACCCTTTCAAGCATATCCACAAGAAAAACATACAAATCGCCCGATAAAAATCTGTTTTCGCCACGAATTAAAAGCTTGCCAAGCGCAATATCGTTGTAAAGCGAAACCCTGTGGCTGTTTACCATAGCCTTAATGTGTGGGTCTTTTAAAAAGCGTGCATCTTTAAGTAAAATTTCCATCCAAGCAGGCTTGTCTTCAACCGAAAAAAGCTCCTTTCGTTTTTCGGGGTCGGCAAGATTTTCGGTAGTAAAACCGTCTGCAAAAGCAATATGCTCTGCCACAATGCCGTCAAGGTCTTCGCAAGACATATCGAATGTGCTTAATTGTTGCGAACTTAAATGCACATAATTTGTATTATGAAAAGAAGCTTCGGTTTTTACAAGGTAAAGACCGTGGTTGTACAAAGCAAACTTTTCAAAATAATATTTCATTCGGTCGCCGTCTGAAGCGTGGGCGCTAAAAAATGCGTTTCGTTCTTGGTCGGTGGGGAAAAGCGATTTAAGCAAACCTGCAAGCTTAAATACCGAAGGTCTAATAATAATGTGTGCTTTAAATAAATCGCGCTCAATACCAAAGGCGTCTTTAACAATGGCTTTTTCGCCACAAACACCTTTATCTTTAAGGAACTGATGAAAATTAACCGTGTGTAAAACACCCTTTAAAAAGGGCATACGAATTTGAAAGGACTGGCTACTTCCCAGCCCCTTTACCTTATCTTTAATAATTTCGCTAAATTCGGGCGAAATTAAACCTTCGCCGTCGAAACAGGTAAGCGAAATTTTTTCTGCCGTTTCGGTTTGTTTTAAAACGGCATCGCCACCTGATGATACTTCGTTTGTTGTGTTGGCTGTAAAAACGCAGGTCGGGTCGCTTTGGTTATGCTCCTTTTCGGGCAAAACAATAATGCTTTCGGCATTAAAAAATTTAGGACCAAGCTCGTCGGAATAACGCAAAACTTCGGTAGCCGAACTCATATAAAGCGCACGGTATGCGTACAGCTTTGAAAGATATGCTAACGATTTATTTGTAATATTTTTTTCAAAATCAAGGTCTAAATCTAGCCTTGGCATAAGAAGTGGGAAAAGATCTTCGCGAATAAAAGAATAAATAAAATTTTTGCTTTGGCTTTGGCTTGTTATAAAAGGAACATAGCGGGCAGTATATCCGTCGTGAAAGCTTACCGAAAAACCATTGTTAAAAAGGGCGGAAAAAGGCTTTTCGTCAATGGGTTTAGCATTGGCAAAATCAACGTAAAAATAATGCCTTTCGAAACAAGATTTCGAAAAGTCTTTAATTTCGTCGGTTAAAACTTGTTTTAACTGGTAAAAAAGCGCACTGTCATTTCGCTCTTTATAAGATAAAATAATTTCTTCCGAAAAATTAAGCGCAGGGCAAACAGCCTTGTTCATATTTATTCTAATATGTTCAAGCAAAAGCTTGCCGTTTAAGGTGTAAAGTTCGTAGTTCATGCCATCGCTCCTTTACTAATATAAATACCATAACTTAAAATTTTTGTCAACGAAAGGGGGGTTGACAAAACAAAAAACCTATGCTACACTTCAGGCAGTGGGTGAGTTTGCATTTGGTAATCGGTATGAGGAGTAAACTCTTCGATACGGCGAAAGTGAACAACTGTTAATATTTTTATTTTTATTTATGTAATTGTTATTTCGAAGTTACAAAAGAATGTTTTATACATCCCACATCTTTAGAGGCACCTGCGGGTGTCTCTTCTTTTTTTATATAAATTAAGTCTTTCGGCAGGCGCTCGGTTTTTCGGGCGCCTGCTTTTTTATTTTTATGAAAATATACACCCCCAACACAGAAAGGAGAATGCCAAAAAACACGTAAACAAAAAACGGCGCTACCCAAAATAGCGCCACAAAACAAATTTATTTTTATGAATATATACACCCCAAACAAAAGGGTAAAATCGAAAGGAGTCTGATAATATGACAAACATTATATACGAAAAACAACCAAACAACTGGGAACAAAAGCAAGCATACAAAAAGTATGAAAGAACCAAAGGCACATACAGAAGTATGAGCAAGAAGAAAGCAGCGCGATATGGTATCTACGTAAAAGACCCCATAGCAAAATATGGCGTAAAGCAATACCACGAACGCTGCGAAGAACACGATAATGGCTATGCAGCCTAATGAAAGGAGAATGATAATATGACAAATATTTATAGAATAATTATAACCTTACTAGTGGTGGCAATGACCCTTACGGCCTGTGCAGTAAGCGATCAATCTGCAGACACCACTGCCTATAACAGCACTACCCCAACAACCGAACAGGATGTGGTACCTGTAAGGCAAAAGCTAAACACAAACATACGTTACACAACCCTTGAAAAGACAAACAGTGTAACCGAAACACCGTCGGAACAGGCACCGTCAGAACAGGCAACACCTGAAGAAACACCGTCGGAACCCGAACCATCAACAGAAACTACTCCGTCTGAACCTCCTTTCGATGATGGTAGTCCCACCGAAGCACCACCGGCGCCCCAAGAACCATCACCGGTAGAGCAAGCAACAAGCAGGCCCTACTTGGAAATGGAACAGGAAGCGATACGACTGGTTAATCTCGAAAGAGAAAAGGTGGGACTACCGCCATACGAAACAGACGAAACATATTATGAAATAGTAAGGCTTCGCGCCAAGGAAAGCACGGAATTCTGGTCGCACACACGGCCAAACGGGCAAGCGTGGTCATCGTTGTATATGGAGCTTGAAAGCCTAAACGGCATTCGAAAAATAGCCGAAAACCTAGGTAAAAACTTCACAACGGTAGAACGCATAACCGAATGTCTAATGGCATCCGACGGCCACCGAAAAGCCATACTAGGTGCCGACTACACACACATCTGCATAGCTATAGTCTTAATTGAAGACGGATCGGGCGAAAACCGATATGCTATAGCACAACATTTCTATCAAAAGGAGGACTAACTATGAACAATGTTTATTATTTAGAAAGAACCAGCAACGGAAGCAACCAAATATCCCTTAAAACAAAGCTGCTCGAAAGGAGAATAATTTATTTAGACAGCCAAATAAACGGGGAAACCGTAAACCAAGCCATACAGCAAATAGCCCTGCTTGCAGCAGAAAAACCGGGCGAGCCTATAACAATGCTTATAAATAGTCCGGGTGGTAGCATTCAGGACGGACTAGTACTTATAGACGTTATGCGCGCTTACGACGGCGTAATTAACACCGTATCGCTAGGCATAGCTGCTAGTATGGCGGCAGTAATACTTGCAGCAGGTAGCAAGGGGCATCGTTACTGCTCGAAAAACTCGCAGGTAATGCTACACCAACCCTTAATTTCGGGGGGAATACCGGGTGGCAACTGTAGCGAAATAGAAGAAGTAGCAAGGTCATTAGTGGCAAGGAAAAACCAACTTAACGACCTGCTAGTAAGCTTCACGTCAAAACCTAAAGAAGAAATCGAAAAGCTAACGGCAACCGATAACTATTTAAGCGCACAAGAAGCGCAGGCCCACGGTCTAATAGACACGGTTGCAGAAGGCAAAGAACTATATGAATT
This sequence comes from Clostridia bacterium, assembly GCA_017387475.1. GTDB lineage: Bacteria > Bacillota > Clostridia > Oscillospirales > Acutalibacteraceae > SFWF01. The sequence continues at coordinate 7,359 of JAFOFE010000063.1, forward strand.
AATAGGAGGTAATGCTATATGATTATTTTAGGTGAAAACGCTTGCTTCGAAAACGGATATGTAGATAACACCAACACAATGCTTATAGGCGCGCCCGGCACAGGCAAAACCCGTTCTTATGTGCTTCCAAACCTTATGAGCACCGAAGAAGAAAGCATAGTAGTACTTGACCCAAAGGGCGAAATATACGATATTACTGCAAACCTAATGCGTGAAAAGGGGTATGACGTAAGAAGCCTTGACTTCGTTAACCCCGAAGACAGCGATATCCACTATAACCCTATTAACTACTGCAGAAACGAAGACGATATTCTTAAATTTACACGAATAATTGTCGACGAGCAAAAGCAGCGTACGGCCGACAACTTCTGGCCCCTTACGGCGCAAATTTTATGTAACGCCTTCGTTGGCTTCTTAAAGGAATTTCGCACCGAAAAGGACCATACCTTTACAGCCATAAGAAAGCTGTTGGCAGCAGCAACCGTAAGCGAAGACAACCCCGACAAAAACCCTTCTAAAGTCGATAAAATCTTCGAAGAAGCAAAAATTAAAAACCCTGATTCTTGGGCGTGTGGACAGTATTCCATAGTACGAAATGCAGCAGGCAGAACCCAAAAGAGCGTAATTATAAGCCTTGCAGCAGAATTCTGTGGACTGCTAACCCCACAAATAGCAGAACTAACATCCTATGACGATGTGAACATACCGTCGTTCTGCCAAAACAAGACCATAATCTATGTAAAATGCTCCGATTCGGATAGGTCAAAGGACAAGCTAATAGCGATGTTCTTTACACAGTTGTTCCAAGAACTATACCAAATAGCCGATTCAAGCAAAAGCCATAGCCTGCCGCGTGGCGTAAAGGTAATACTTGACGATATGGGCGCCAACCTGAATATTCCAAACCTTGACGGTATAATTTCAACTGCAAGGGGAAGAAGAATATCCATATCCATAATCTTGCAGTCAATAGGTCAGCTAAAACGCCAATACCCCGACTACACGTCTATTGTAAATTCTTGCAATAATGTGGTATTCCTAGGGGGGAGCGACCTTGAAACCTGCAAGGAAATGGCGCAAAGGTTAAATAGGCCACTCGACACCGTGCTGTATAAGGATATGAAGACAATATTCGTGTTCAGGCAGGGCGAAAAGCCTATAATAACCAAGGTCTACAACCTTAAATCGCACCCGAATTACGCCAAGCTTAATAACCCTTATGCTAATGACGGTGCAGAGGCACAAAAGGAGGAGATGCTTATATGATAAACAACACTTATTGTACAAAAATATTCGACCCAATTTATTCTTATATGTGCGCAATTAGAATGATGGGCGAACAACACAACCTTAAAATGATGTTAGAAGCTATAGATAACGAAGACCTTATAACATATACCCAAGAATTCGAAAAGGTTTACCCTATAAGAACCCTGTTCCACAAATATAAGGAAACTATACTGGTATTAACCTATGGTTACGATACATTTGCAGGACAGGTGTTCAGGGGTGGAACGGTAGCAGAAAGCTTCGATATCTTCAAAGATGCCGATAAACTTAAAAGCCTTGTCGAAACATCGGGGGACGAGCTTACCGTAATAGATTACCTAACGGGTAGACAGATAAAGCCAAGTTATGATACAATTGTGTCATACGCAAATACGGTGATAGAAGTGGACAAAGCTATGAGCGAGCATCAAGCCACCATAGATGCCTACCGACAAGAGTTTAAAGACTTCAAAAAGGAAAGCGAACTTTTATACTGCACATCTCCGGGTGCTAGCTATAAAAGAATAGTAAACCTTATTGAAAACTGTTTAGAAACGGCATCAACAGCATTCAGGGCAAACTGTTCAGACTATAGGTACAAGCTTGAAAACCATCTTCTGTTAAATTCTTGGGAAGAAAGCAAAATAAAGATGTTCGGGCTTTATGTCTATATCTTAAAGTACGCTATCGACCACAAACGCTTCTTGCGCCGTGGAACCAACACCCTATCCCTATGCTTAAACCAAACCTTAAGTGGAATGCGTAAATTCATAGCAGCAAACGAAGGCATAGTCGATAAATATATCGGCTATATGGAACTTACCCGAAACGAACGAGAAAATCTAATATTCTTGCTGTCTGAAGAGGGTATGATGACAGGTAAAAACATAGGCGACGACCTATTTTGTTAAAGGAGGAATTTATATGAACAAAATAATAATATCAAAACAAAACTACAACAAGGTAATGGCGCTTCAAAATAAGATGCCCGTCAAGAATGACGAAAAGGTTGGCAAAACAACGGCAGAAAACATTATGTCGGCAAAAATTCTGTTGGAAGAAATGGCAGAAAGAATTGAAGCGATTCAAGAAGCCATTTACGATTTCGAAACAGCCATATTCGATAAAGACGTAGACGAAATGGTTGCCAAGATGTCGGAGTACACAAACCTTATGGCAGAAATTAAGCAAAATGCAGACCAAGCCGAAGATTATATCGCAGGCTCCATAACAACCTTCGCGCAAACAACTGCGCCTTCGGAATTTACTGTAATTGTGCCCGAAGAAGAAATAAAACAGGCAATCGAAAGCAACTTCGACACCGTGCATGTAATGTCGCTTGGCTTTAAAGATGGCGAATTCGCACTTCTTTTTGGCGAAGACGAAGACACCATAGATCGACCACCCTTCGTGTTCGCAAAAGGGGAAGAACACAATTATAGCGAAGCGCAAAAGTTCATAGAACAGTTTTTAGATATGGAAGAAGACTTCTAAAAACAAAATCATAAGTATTTTTACATCCTTTCTTTTCCTATAATTTCATTTTTAAATTTTTCCTTTCTTTCTTAATTTTTTATTTTTCATTTTTTAAATTTTCCTTTTTTCCTTTCTTTTTCCTTACCTAAATCCTCCGTTTAGGTAAAAAAATGTGCTTGGACCAAAAATCCAAGCACATTTTTCTTTAGGGGCGTTAGCCTACACCCCAAACAGTATTATTTCTTTTTAAACAGTTTTGCCAAGGGATTATTTTTTGCGCTTTCAAAGGCTTCTTGCGCTTCTAACTTTTTGCTTTCGGCGTCCTTATAACCGGCTTTCTGCGCTTTGTTAAGCCAAGAAATATATATGTTGTACTGTTCTTCGTTCGCCTTTTTGAAAAACTCGAATCTTTCTAAATATTTCTCGGTTAATTCTTTAAACCATCTGTGTTTAAGGCAGTAATTTTCAAGCTCGGTATAATTTTTTTCGGCTAAAAGAATGTCTATAATGGATTCTATTGCTTTTTCATAGCCGTTTAAAGCAGAAACTTCATAATATCTAAGCGCAAGCTCACGCTTTCTGGTTGTGCCATAGCCATAGTAATAGCAGCGTGCCAACATGTGCTGGGCCGCAGCATATCCTTTTTTCGCAGCTTTTTCAAAAAGGCGAAAAGCTTCTGTATTGTTTCTTGCCACCCCTGTTTCGTCGTAGTAACACAAACCAAGATTATATTCTGCAGGGGTAAAACCCTTTTTTGCAGCCCTTTCATAATGTGTAAAGGCTAATTTAGGGTCTTTTGGTGTATCCTTGCCATTATCGTAAATTAATGCAATTCTGTTATCTGCTTCGGGACAGTCTTTTTGGGCAGAAAGCTTTAGGTTTTGCAGCGCTAAATCAAAGTTCTTATCGGTTTCGTTTCCACATAAATAGTAAAGACCAATAACGTAATGACCAAAAGCAGA
>JAFOFE010000064.1 GCA_017387475.1 Clostridia bacterium
ATGGATATTTTACTTGCAAAAACCAACGAAATTTTAAACGAGGTTTAAAAATGAGAACAGCCGAAATTAAAAGAAAAACAGCCGAAACCGATATAACCCTTACCCTTAATTTAGACGGTACAGGTAAAAGCGAAATAAATTCAGGCAATGGCTTTATGGACCATATGTTAACCCTTTTTGCAAAACACGGCCGTTTCGATTTAAATGTCCTTTGCAATGGCGATGTTAATGTAGATTTTCATCATTCAGCAGAAGACATTGGTATTTGTCTTGGTATGGCTTTTAAAGAAGCGCTTGGCGATATGAAGGGCATTACCCGTTACGGAGATATCATTCTTCCAATGGACGAAACCCTTATTCTTTGTACTGCCGATGTTTTAAACAACAATATTAAAGATGAAAATGTAATTCTTTGTGCTACCGATATTTCAGGCAGAAGCTATTTAGGGCTCGATTTACCCTTACCTTCATCAAGAGTGGGCGACTTCGATACAGAACTTGTAGAAGAATTTTTAATTGCTTTTGTAAACAACGCAAAAATCACCCTTCATATAAAAGAGTTGGCAGGCAAAAACACCCACCATATAATTGAAGGTACATTTAAAGCGCTTGGCAGAACACTTGCAAAGGCTACAAGCATAAACGAAAAATTTAAAAACGATATTCCCTCCACAAAAGGAGTTCTATAATGATAGCAATAATAGATTACGGGGTAGGAAACCTTTTCAGCCTTTCCTCCTCCTTTAAAAGCATTGGGGCAGATACAGTAGTTACAGGCGACCCCGAAGTAATAAGAAAAGCCGAAAAACTAATTCTTCCGGGCGTTGGCGCCTTCCGTGATGCTGCCGACAAACTTCGCAAAAGTGGACTAGACAAGGTAGTAATAGAAGAGGTTAAAAACGGCAAAAAGCTTCTTGGTATTTGCCTTGGTATGCAAATGCTTTTCGAAAAAAGTTACGAATATGGCGAATACGATGGACTTGGTCTTATACCGGGTTCGGTAGTTTCAATGAAGGGTGTTGTACCCGAAGAACTTAAAGTGCCACACATTGGTTGGAACGGACTTATCTTTCCTAAAGATAAGCCTAAAAGTCCAATTTTTAAATATTTGAACGAAGGCGACCATATGTATTTTGTACATTCTTTTTATGCTACCAAATGCGACGATTATGTTTCTTCTAGCACAGAGTATGGCGCAATTCTTACAGCATCTGCCGAAAACGAAAATGTTTTTGGTGTACAGTTCCACCCCGAAAAAAGTGGCGAAAAGGGACTTTCAATTTTAAAAGCATTTTGTGAAATGTAGGAGTTTTTATGAATATTTTTCCGGCAATTGACCTTTTCGAAGGTAAAGCAGTACGCCTTTTTAAAGGCGATTATAACCAAATGACCGTGTATAGCGATAAACCCGAAAAGGTTGCGCTGTATTTTAAAGAATGTGGCGCAGAATATATCCACCTTGTAGATTTAGAAGGCGCAAAATCGGGCGAAACCCCTAATTTCGATACCGTTAAAAAAATTATCGAAGTTTCAGGCCTTAAAGCCGAAATCGGTGGTGGTATCAGAAGCGAAGAAGTAATAGAAAAATACATAAATGCAGGCGCATTTCGTGTTATTCTTGGCACGGCTGCTGCAACCGACCCCGAATTTTTAGAAAAGGTTGCAAAAAAATACGGCGAAAAAATTGCAGTTGGTTGCGACCTTAAAGATGGTAAGGTTGCCACAAAGGGTTGGACCGACACAACCGAAGAAACAGGCGAAGAATTTTTTAGCCGTGTACAAAAACTTGGCATTAAAACCGTAATTTGTACCGACATTAGCCGTGATGGCGCTATGAAAGGTACAAACCTTGAACTTTACCGTGAACTTTCCAAAAAGTTCAGCATAGATATAATTGCATCGGGTGGCGTTACAGATATGACCGATGTAGAAAATCTTAAAGAAATGAACATTTACGGCGCAATATTAGGTAAAGCAATCTATACCGGTAATATTGACCTTAAAACCGCAATAGGAGCAGTAAAGTAATGATAACCAAAAGAATTATTCCTTGTCTGGACGTTAAGGATGGCAGGGTAGTAAAGGGAGTTAACTTTTTAGGCCTTGCCGATGTTTCTTCCCCCGTAAAGCTCGCACAGTTTTATAGCGAAAACGGTGCCGACGAGCTTGTATTTTACGATATAACAGCATCAAGCGACGGCAGAAAACTATTTACCGAAATTTTAACCGAAGTTGCATCTAAAATATTTATTCCCTTAACAGTAGGTGGTGGAATTAACACTTTAGACGATTTCGACCGTGTGCTTAAATGTGGCGCAGATAAGGTAAGCGTAAATTCAGGCGCAATTAAAAACCCAAGCCTTATTGGCGAAGCTGCTAAAAAATATGGCGACCAATGTGTTGTTCTGTCTGCCGATATTAAGCGTGTCAACGGTAAATTCACACTCTTTGCTAAAGGTGGACGCGAAAACACAGGAATAGATGCTATAGAATGGGTAAAACAAGGTGCAGCTAACGGCGCCGGCGAAATTGTGGTAAACTCTATAGATACCGATGGCGTAAAAAATGGCTTCGACCTTGAAATGTTAGAAGCAGTTTGCAATGTTGTTAATGTTCCCGTTATTGCTTCGGGTGGTGCAGGTGGCATAGACCACTTTAAAACACTCTTTAAAACACTTCCCAAGGTAGATGCAGGCTTGGCAGCATCTATATTCCATTTTGGCGAAGTTAGTATTAAAGACCTTAAAAATGAACTTCATAACGACGGCATAAACGTAAGGAGATAATTATGTTAGATATTAATACCTTAAAATTTGATGATAAAGGGCTTATTCCTGCAATAGTTGTAGATGCTACAACCAAAAAGGTTTTAACCCTTGCTTATATGAATAAAGAAAGCCTTGAAATTTCTATTAAAGAGCAAAAGACCTGTTTCTATTCTCGCTCACGCCAAGAACTTTGGCGAAAGGGCGAAACTTCGGGCAACTTCCAACACATTGTAAGCATCACAGCCGACTGCGACAACGATGCACTTACAGTGCTTGTTAACAAAGACGGTCCAGCTTGCCATTTGGGAACAGATTCTTGCTTTAACAACACCGTTTTCGAAAGCAAAGAAAATCACGCTTTCTCTATGGATGGACTTTACGACCTTTTAGTTGGCAGAAAGACAAATAAACCCGAAGGTTCTTATACCACCTACCTTTTCGAAAAGGGAATCGATAAAATTCTTAAAAAGGTTGGCGAAGAATGTACCGAAGTTATTATCGGTGCCAAATCTAACGATAAGGCAGAAACCGTATATGAAATTGCCGACCTTGCATATCACGTAATGGTGCTTATGGTAGAAATGGGCATTTCGGTAGAAGATATCAAAAAAGAACTTGCTTCCCGTCATATTATCGACCACAAAGTTAAACAGGAGAAAATGACAAAATGATAATTGGTGATTATCATACCCACACAACCTATTGCGACGGCGCAAATTCTGCCGAAGAAATGCTTAAAGCTGCAATAGAAAAAGGCTTTAAATATTATGGCTTTTCTTCTCACGCCCATTTAAAGTACGACGAATCTTGGACTATGAGCCACGAATCGCAAGAAGAATATATTAAAGAAGTTCTTTCTTTAAAAGAAAAATATAAAGACCAAATCACCGTGCTTTTGGGTTGCGAATACGACCTTTTAAGCGATAACGATTTATCTAAATTCGAATATGTTATTGGTTCTTGCCATAGCATAATTAAAGACGGCAAATACCTTTCGGTCGACCATAGCGAGCAAACCTTTAATAATTGCGTGCAAAATTCATACGGTGGCGACTATTATGCATTTGTAAAAGATTATTATGAACTTCTTGCAACTGCTGCCGACAGAGACGATTTTGCATTTATAGGCCATTTCGATTTAATTAGTAAGTTTAATAAGGACTATAAATATTTCGATGAAGACGATAATAGATACGAAATGCCTATGTATAAGGCGCTTGACCGTCTTGCAAAAGCAGGTAAAGTTTTTGAACTTAATACAAAACTAACACTCTACGATAAGCGCACCGAAACACTTCCTTCTACTAGAAAATGGCTCGATGCATTAAGCGAACTAGGTGGCAACGTTATTGTTAACAGCGATGCACACGCAACCGTTAGAATTGGCCATAGCTTCGACAAGGCTATAAAACTTTTATCGGAATACGGTTTTCATTCTTCATTAATTTTAACACCAAACGGATATGAAGAAATAAACCTTTAATTTTCATTTATAAGC
>JAFOFE010000065.1 GCA_017387475.1 Clostridia bacterium
GAAGTGTTAGCCGTTATTGCTTATAATCAGCCGTCAACCAAAGCCTTTATTGAACAGGTTAGAGGTGTAGACTGTTCGGGCGTTCTTTCAACCCTTATTGAAAAAGAACTTATCGAAGAAAGAGGACGCCTTGAACTTCCGGGCAGACCACTTTTATACGGAACAACCAAAAACTTTTTACGTTGTTTCCAACTTAAATCGCTCGATGATCTTCCACCACTTCCCGAAAGTGAACAAAACAAAGAAATAGTTGCAGAACAGCTTGAAGTTCGCCCCGATATTTAATTGAATAAACTGTTGTAAAATGCAAAAAATAACAGAGGTGATGATGTGATAGGCTTTATTATAGCAGTTGCTATTGTTTTACTAATTACCTTTTTGCTTTTATCATCACTCACCATTATTTTTAACATCGAAAATAAAATTACGCTTAAGGTTAAATTTTTAGGTATATGCTTATTTAATTTTAACCCTAACAAAAAAGCAAAGTCAGCTTCACACAAAAAAGTAAGCGAAAAAAAGCAAAACAAAAAAACCTTAACATCAACCCTAAAAGAATATGCAAAGGGTAAAAGCAAAAGGGAATTAGTTCAAAAAATTCTTGAAATTATAAAAGAACTTTGCATAAAATTTGGGCGCTTGTTAAAACACTTAAAGTTTGAAAAATTAAACTTTAATCTTACCGTTGCAAGCGACAATGCTGCAACAACGGCAATACTATACGGTAACTTATGTGCTGTTGTGTATTCAATTTGTGGAATGCTTGGCGCAGCATATAATTTCAACCCTAAAAACATCAATGTTTCAGCAGATTTTGCATCGGAACAAATGAATCTTATCCTTGTTAGCAAGGTTAAGGTCAAGCTAATATATATAATCGTATTTTTGATTTCGGCAATATTTTCAATAATTAAACTTAGAATAGGAGAAGTTAAAAATGGCAGAACATAATATTGAATCTATAATGAACGTAACTCTGGACAACTTAAAGGCAATGGTTGATGCCGATACAATTATCGGTACCCCTGTAACCGTTGGCGAAGTTACTCTTATTCCTATTTCAAAGGTGTCTTTCGGCCTTGCTACAGGTGGATCAGACATCCCATCTAAAAACCCATCTAATCTTTTTGGTGGTGGCGGTGGCGCAGGTGTTACTGTAACTCCAATTGCATTTATCAGCATTTGTGGTACAAGTGTTAAAATGCTCCAGGTTAATACAGAAATGACACCTGTTAATAAGTTGATTGATGAAGCACCTGAAATTATTAACAAGGTTAAAGAGTTTTTCAATAAGAAAACCGTAATTGAAGAATAGGAGCAAAAATGAAAGATAACAGAATAAGACTTCAAAAGTTCTTAGCCGAAAATGGTGTTGCATCAAGACGTAAGTCTGAAGAACTTATTGAGTTTGGCAAAGTAAAAGTAAATGGCAGAGTAGCAACTATCGGAGATAAGGTTGACCCTATACGCGATAAGGTAACCGTTAGGGGAAAACCTGTTGTTGCAGTTAAAGAAAAGGTTTACATAATGTTGCACAAGCCACGTGGCTTTATTACCACTATGAGCGATGAAATGGACCGTAAATGTGTTGCACAACTTGTTAAAGATGTACCTGTTAAGGTGTTCCCAATAGGCAGACTCGATAGAAATTCCGAAGGCCTTTTGTTAATGACTAACGATGGGGAATTATCAAACAAATTAACCCATCCTTCTTCACTTGTTAACAAAACCTATCGCGTAACCGTTAAAGGCCCTGTAAAAGAAGAACAAATTGAAAAAATGTCTATTGGTATCGATATTGATGGCGATGGCAGACTAACAGAACCTTGTGATGTTTTTGTTATTGAAAGAAAAGAAGACCGTACAGTACTTAACTTTATAATTCACGAAGGCAGAAATCGCCAAATCAGAAAGATGTGCGAAAAGGTTGGGCTTGAAGTTCTTCGTCTTAAAAGAACCGAAATTGCAGGCGTTAAACTTGGTATGCTAGGACAAGGTAAATGGCGCGATTTAAACGAAAAAGAACTTAAACATCTTAACGGCGTTTCACAAACTAAACCAAAAGCAAAATAAACTTAATTTTATTAGGTTTTAACCCCTAAAAGCAAAACCTACTTGATAATATTTTAATATTCTGTATAATGTGTTATTGGTGAGAAATTTGTTTTTAATATAATTAAAAATAAATGCAGTCTTATGGAGGAAATTATGAACAATATTGAAAGTCAAAAAAGATATGATACCGAAGTATCAAATCTTAGCAATTTAAATGCTAAAAAGCGTCTTGCTATGCTTTTTGATAACGGCACTTTTACTGAAATTGACCGTTTTCTTAAAAATAATGCTTCGCAGTGTGAAGTTGTTACTGCTTACGGCGAAGTTAACGGAGTTCTGGTTTACGCATATGCACAAAGCATCGATGTAAACAAAGGCGCAATGGGAAAAGCTCAAGCTGCTAAAATTGCCCATGTTTACGAACTCGCAACCAAAACAGGCGCACCTGTTGTTGCCGTTTTCGATTCTTTCGGTGCTCATGTAGACGAAGGACTCGAAGCTCTTGAAGCTTACGGTTCTTTAATTAAGGCTGCTGGAAATATTTCTGGTGTAGTTCCTCAGATTGCTGTTGTTGCAGGTCCTTGCATTGGTAGTGCCGCTGTTTTAGCTGCTCTTTCCGATTTCGTGGTTGTAACCGAAGATGCAGAACTTTATATTACAGAGCCTGCAGGCAACAATTATGCTGATGTTGCAGCTCAAAACGGTACAGCAACATTAAAGGTTAAAGACGATGCAGAAGCTTTAGCAAAGGTTGCAGAACTTCTTGGTTATTTACCTTCTAACAACCTTTCAGAACCTATCTATGCTGAAGCAATTGCTGCAGCAGGTGGCAATGCAATAAACTCTGTTGTCGATGCAGAAAGCTTCTTCGAACTTTCGGCAGACAACGGTCAATGCATAAAGGTTGGCTTTGCAAGAGTAGGTGGCGCACCTGTTGGTGTTGTTGCTACCGACATTAGCGTAAATGACGGCTACTTCTGCGAAGACGGAGCTAAAAAGGCTGCTAAATTTGTAAGAGTTTGCGATGCATTCTCAATTCCTGTAGTAACTCTTGTAGATTCTAACGGAATTAAAACCGATGCAGAGTGTGCAGGTGCAGACGTTAAGGCTGTTGCAATGCTCACAAGTGCATATAGTGAAGCTACGACTGCAAAGGTTACCGTTGTAACAGGTAACGCTATTGCAGGTGCATATATTTCTTTCGTTTCTTCTGCTGGCGCACCCGACTTCGTGTTTGCTTGGGCAAATTCAACATTAGGCGCACTCGAACCTATGACAGCTGTTCAACTTCTTTATAAAGAACGTTTAGCAAACGGTGAAGACAGAAAAGCGCTTGAAGCAGAATATAAGAATGAAAAGTGTTCTCCTTTCTGTGCAGCAGAAAAAGGCCTCATAACCGACGTTATTATGCCTGAAGACACTAACGAAAAAATCGTTTCTGCACTCGATGTTCTTTCTTCTAAGAGAGTATCAACTCTTAGCAAAAAACACACAAATATTCCGCTATAATTTGGAGGTTAAAATATTATGAAACAGTTAAAAGTAACAGTTAATGGTAAAGTTTACGATGTATGCGTAGAAGAAGTTGGCGGAGCAGCTGCTCCTGCTGCTTCAGCTCCTGTTGCAGCTCCTGCGGCACCTGCTGCTCCCGCTGCAGCTCCTGCTGCTAATGTTGCAGGCGAACAGGTTTGCGCACCAATGCCTGGTACAGTAATGTCTGTTAAGGTATCTAACGGTCAGGCAGTTAAAAAGGGCGACGTTCTCGTAGTTCTTGAAGCTATGAAAATGGAAAATGAAATTTTTGCCCCCTGCGATGGTACAGTAGCTTCTGTTGCAGTATCTTCTGGCGACGCTGTTGAATCAGGTAAAGTTCTCGTAGTTCTTAACTAATTAGAAAGAGGTTCCAAATTTTATGGCTAAAATTGGTATTACAGAAACCGTATTGCGCGACGCGCATCAGTCTTTGGTAGCTACTCGTATGTCTACCGAAGAAATGCTCCCAATGCTTGAAGATTTAGATAAAATTGGTTTCCATTCTCTTGAGTGTTGGGGTGGAGCTACATTCGATAGCTGTCTTCGTTTCTTAAATGAAGATCCATGGGATAGACTTCGCACCATTAGAAAACATTGTCCCAATACAAAGCTTCAAATGCTTTTCAGAGGACAGAATATGCTCGGATACCGTCATTATGCAGATGACGTTGTAGAATACTTCGTTCAAAAATCTGTTGCTAACGGTATTGATATTCTTCGTATATTCGATGCTCTTAACGACTTCAGAAACCTTGAAACTGCAATTAAGGCTGCAAAGAAGGAAAATGCACATACTCAGGCTGCAATTTCTTATACAACAGGTCCTGTTTTCGATATCGAATATTATACTAACTATGCAAAACAACTCGAAGATGCAGGCGCAGACTCTATCTGCGTTAAGGATATGGCAGGTCTTTTAACACCTTACGGCACCTACGATCTTGTTAAGGCTTTAAAAGAAACCGTTAAAGTTCCCATTCAGGTTCATACTCACTATACATCCGGTCTTGGTTCTATGGTTTTACTTAAAGCTATCGAAGCAGGCGCAGATGTTGTAGATACTGCAATTTCACCTTTAGCTCTTGGTACTTCTCATGCTGCAACCGAAGCAATTGTTGCTGCTCTTCAGGGTACCGAATACGATACCGGACTCGATTTAGAAGCTCTTGCAGGTATTGCTAAAAAGGCTAATGTTCTTCGTGAAAAATATCTTGAATCCGGTCTTCTTAATCCAAAAATGCTTGGCGTTGACGGAAAGACTCTTATTTATCAGGTTCCCGGTGGAATGCTTTCTAACCTTGTTTCTCAGCTTAAACAAGCAGGTAAGGAAGACAAACTTGCCGACGTTTTAGCAGAAGTTCCCAAGGTTCGTGAAGACTGTGGATATCCTCCACTCGTAACTCCTTCATCACAAATCGTTGGCACTCAAGCTGTGTTCAACGTTATCAGTGATGAACGTTATAAGATGGTTACTAAAGAATTCCGTGGTCTTGTAAGAGGCGAATATGGTAAAACTCCTCTTCCTATCGATCCTGAATTCCGTAAGAAGATTATCGGCGATGCAGAAGTTATTGACTGCAGACCTGCCGACTTATTAGAACCCGAACTCGATAAAATTCGTGCTGAAGTTGCTCCTTATATGGAACAGGAAGAAGACGTTTTATCTTACGCTCAGTTCGATAAGGTTGCATTAAATTTCTTCGAAGAAAGAAACAATAAAAAGTATAAAGTAGATACAAAACATGCCGACGCAAAGAATGCAGTTCATCCTGTTTAAAAAAACAGTTGCATTTTTATAGTTTATCTGTTATAATCTATTCGTTGTAAACTTATAATGTTTGGAGGTATATTTGTATGTCCGCTTTAGATATTATTATCGGAATTCTCGTTTTACTTGCTTCTATTATCGTTATTGCTGTTGTTCTTTTACAGCAGGGCCATCGTGCTGGCATTAACGGTGCAATTTCGGGTGCTGCCGATACATTCCTTTCTAAAACAAAAGCAAGAACTGCAGATGCTCAACTTGCTCGTATTACAAAGTTCATTGCAATTGGTTTCTTTGTATTAGTTCTTCTTGCAAATGTTATTAGTGCTTTTTAATGTTAAAACGCTTAGGTGTTCCTAAGCGTTTTTTTCATATTGGTATAAACAACCTCATATGCTTTAAAAGGGCAAAGGGGTTGTTTTTTTGTATTTACAGATATTAATAAATGTTATCATAATAGTTTATGTTTTGGTAATTAGCATTCTGTTTGCTAAAAATAAATGCTTTTTTAAGGGCTTAAGTATAAATAGCCTTTTAGGGTTAGTTATACTTTTTGCCTTAAAATTATTCGAAAACATTTTAAGTGTAAAAATTTATATTAATTCTATAACCGTTGCTCTTGCTATATTGTTTGGCCCTTTAGGCGTGGTTTTTAATATGATTATTAATTTTTTTATTAAAATGTCCTTTTTTTAGTACATAAGATAGTGTATAATATGTTTAAATAATTAAAATGGAGATGTATCAATGCTAGAATTTCTATTAGGACGAGCTTGTTCAGGAAAAACTCAAGAAATAATTAATCGAGTTGCCGAAGCATCGAAAAATGGTAAGGCTGTTTTAATTGTGCCTGAACAATTCTCTTTCGAAACCGAAAGAGCTGTTATAAAGGTTTCGGGTGCAGTGAATGAGAATGTAACTATTTTAAGCTTTGCTAAAATGTACGATGAAATTTTACAGAGCTTTGGCAAAGGCGCTGCCGTATGTGTAAGCGAGTTTGAAAAGATTATTCTAGTTAAGCGCGCATTAAAAGCAGCAGAAGAAAATCTTGCTGTATTTGCTAAATACACTAACTATAATGACTTTATTGTTAGCTTATCCGATACTATTAAAGATTTAAAGTTTGCAGGCGTAACTAGTAGCGAATTAGCTGTTGCAGCCGAACAAATTGGTGGCTCGCTTGGTGCAAAACTTAAGGATATTGCGCTTGTTATGTCTACATATGATGCCTTGCTTGAAAATAAGTATATCGATGCATCGGACAGACTTACAAAACTGTATTACGAACTAGAAAGCCTTGACTATTTTAAAGGCAAAAAAGTCTTTTTCGATTCATTTTCAGGCTTTACAGGTCAGCAGTATAAAATAATAGAAAAAATATTTGAACAAACTAAAGATGTTGTGTTCTCTTTTTCGTGCGAAAACCCCGACAATAACTCTATTAGCGTTTTTTATAACACCAATTATGCAGTTAATCATATTAAGAGTTTGGCTCGTTCAAGGGGCGTTACAGAAATTACCTTTGCAAAACGCGATAAGAATTTTTACGCTAATTCTGCAATGGTGCATCTTGAAGAAGTTATGCATACAGAAAAGAAAAAAAGCAATTTTGAAGCAAACGATAATATACAAATTATTTCTTGCGAAAATAAAAGAGATGAAGCAATTGCTGCTGCCAATATTATTTTAAAGCAGGTGCGCGAAAATCAGTATAGATTTAAAGATTTCATTGTTGTAGCAAGAAATGCAGAAGATTACGCTTCATATATTTCTCGTCAATGTGCAATTAATAATATTGCTTGCTTTATGGATAAAAGCGTTAAACTTGCGTCCACACCACTTGGCGTATATATTGCCACATTGCTTGAATTAGCTAAATCTTTTAGTGCAGAAAATGTACTTAAGCTATTAAAATTGGGTCTTAGCAACTTTACTGTAAACGAAATTTCCGAAATAGAAGATTATACTTATGTTTGGGATATAAAAGGTTCCGATTGGAAAAATGAATGGGAAATGAGCGTTAAAGGCTTAAAGACCAGTGAAGATTACGATTTCGATCAGGAAGCCCTTAAAAGAATTAATGTTTTAAGACAAAAGGTATATACGCTTATTAATAGCTTTAAAGAGCAATTTAAAGGTACAACCGAACAAAAAGCTAAAGCTATTTATAACCATTTAATAGATAATGGTGTAGATAAGAACTTATCTAAAGTGTGTGATGAGTTCGAAAAAGAAAACGATAGCTATTATGCTTCTGTTTTAAAACAAAGTTGGGATAGCACTATAATGGTGCTGGATTCAATGTGTAGAGCGCTAGATGCTAATGCCGAATCGGTAATTGATTTTGCCGATGCGTTTAATATTGCTGCGCAAATTTGTGAAATAACTAATGCACCACAAATGCTGGATGAAATTACTTTTGGTGGCGCCGATAGAATTCGTCCGTCTAAACCTAAAATATCAATTATTTTAGGCGCAAATCAGGGCGTATTCCCACATCACTCTAAAAAGAATGGCATTTTGGCTGCATCAGATAAGGACAAGCTTTCGTTATGCGGCATAGTGCTTGACGATACAATTAAAAGCGCAGTTGAAGAAAACTATTTGGTTTATTCAATGCTTTGTTGTCCTACCGATAAAACTTATATACTTTATAGTAAAAACTCGGCCGGTGGCGAAAAATTAGAACCTTCTAGTTTTGTTTCTAAAGTATTAGATAGTTTTAACGATGTAAGCACAAAACCCTTTATACTTTCTTCGGCAGGGGAATTTGTGCCACAGACTCCACATAGTGCCTTTTACGAAATTGGAAGATTAGATGAGCAAGGTTTTGCAGATGTAAACTTATCACTTGCAAATTATAAAAACTATGCTGAAAAAATTGAAAAGTCGTTGCATAATTCCGATGAATATGATTTTTCTATTTCTTCCGATTTTACACATAAACTTTTTGGTAAAAATATTCAGATTTATGCAACTGAATTTGATACCTACCATAAGTGTAGTTTGTCATATTTCCTTAAGCACGGGCTAGGAGCGAAGAAACTTGAAAAGGCAGACCTTAACGTTTTACAAAGAGGAACAATAGCGCATTATGTGCTCGAAAAAATGGTTGAAAAACATCGTAGCGATTTAGGTTTGTTAAATCCTGCACAAATCTCTGCCGAAGTTGATGCGCTAATTCACGAATATATGTCTATGGTTCGTGGGGCAGATATCTTAATGACAGCAAGATTTGCATATCTTCTTAACAAAATAGCCGAATCTGTAAAAGAAATAGTGCGTCATATTGCAAATGAATTCGCTCAAAGCAAATTTGTACCTAAATTTTGCGAGCTTACTATAGGCAAAAAAGGAAATATTCCATGCATCGAATACACATTGTCCGATGGCAGTGTAGCAAGCTTTGGTGGTAAAATTGATAGGGTGGATGTTTATAATAATAACGTTCGTGTTGTCGACTACAAAACAGGTAAAATGACATTTACTTTATCAGATACATTAGTCGGTCTTAATATGCAGATGCTGTTATATCTATATGCTGTTATCAAAAACGGAGGCGATCTCATTAAAGACCCTAAACCTGCAGGTATTTTATATATGCCGGCTAAAAAGAGCAAAAATACGAAAACGCTAAAAATGAACGGAATTATTCTTGAAAACGAAGATGTACGTACTGCAATGGAAAAGGCTAATGAAGGCAAGTTTGTTCCTAAATTTAAAGAAGGCTCCGAAAACTATGTTAGCGAAGAAACTTTTAAATTGATTTTCGATAAAATAGACAAGTTAATGGTTAATATGGGTGATTCAATAATCGAAGGCAATTTCTGCGCAAACGCAACCGATGGTGCAACCGTAAAAGCTTGTACTTATTGCGATTTTGCATCAATTTGCAGAAGCCGTGATAAAGAGCATATTGAAGCTACAAATTATTCTAACAACGACGTTATCGAAATTTTGAAGAGAGGTGAGTAGTATGGCGTTTGAACCAACCAAAGAACAAGAATTGGCTATAAACCAAAAGGGAAGTATAATTGTTTCTGCAGCTGCAGGTTCGGGGAAAACAGCAGTTTTAGTTGAGCGTGTAATTAAAATGCTTACCGATGAAAGCACACCTGTAATGGCAGATAAATTGCTGGTTGTTACTTTTACAAATGCTGCTGCAGCAGAACTGCGTATAAGAATAGAAAAACGCCTAGATGAAGAATTATCGGCAAATCCCGACAGTTTACTTCTTCAAAAACAGCACATTTTAATTTCAAATGCTAAAATTTGCACCATAGATTCATTTTGTATAGACTTTATGCGTGAAAATTTCGAAAAAATAGGCATAAGTCCATCCTTTAAGATTGCAGATAATGTGGTATTAAACACTTTAAGCAAACAAGCTTTATCCGAAACTTTTGTTTCGTATTTCGAAAATGATGATAAAGATTTTTTGGCGCTACTTAATTTTTTAGGCGATGATTATGATGACTCTAAATTGCAGAAGACTGTAATGTCTATTTTCGAGTTTAGCAGACATATGCCGTTTCCTAAAATTTGGTTTAACTATATTTTATCGCAGTACAAAATGCACGCGCAAAACGAAAGCACAGAATGGTTTTCTGGCGCATTAAAGGTTTTGTCAAGCTATACTGAAGATGCGCTTATAGAAATTAATCAGGGCATAAAATTGCTTGAATTAAGCGAAGAAGGCTATGAAAAATATGGCCCCAATTTAAACTATTATTTCGAAAAATTAACCGAAATTTCGAACCTTTTACAAGATAATAAATGGGACGATATTTATAATATTTTACATTCATTTAAAGCGCCTGCATTTAAAAAGGTTAATGCAGAAAACAAAACTAAAGAAATGGAGCTTGCTGCCGGTTTTAGAGATAACGCTAAAGAAATAGTAAATAAGATGAAGGCTCTTGTTTATGCTAATTTAGAAGAAGCTTCGGCAGACATTGCGTATGTATATCCTTTTGTATGTAAAATTGTCGAAATAGTAACCAATTTTGAAGCAAGGTTTTATGCTGCGCTTAAAGAGAATGATTTAATTACGTTCTATATTGCCGAACAAACCGTTTTAGAGCTTCTTGCCAAAGAAGAAAACGGTATGCTTGTTCCTGCCGATGCGCCAAGACGCAGGTGCAGAAGCTGCTCGCCGACTACAAGGAGGCCACCGCCGCGCCCCAGACCGAACTCATCGACCAGGCCGACCGCCAGCGCGACGCCCTCATCGCCCAGATCAGCACCATGATCGAGGCC
>JAFOFE010000066.1 GCA_017387475.1 Clostridia bacterium
GATGCTAGTGGCGCTATGCTTACAGGTACTATTGGATACACCAAAGAATTAACCAATAAACTTATTGAAACAACAAACGATAGTATGATTGTAAAGGCGCAGCTTGACAACCTTGATACTGATATAATTACAGGTCTTCCTTTTAAAACCGATGATTATAAGGAACCTGACAACAAGCAAAAGGCTGCCGATTTCAAAGAATATGTAAGCGGTCTTAACGCCGACGAAAAAGCAAAATTATTTAAAGAAATATCCATTATTCCAAATGAAGCCACTGTTAAAGCAGAGGTAGAAAAGCAAATGGCAACCCTTACCAGAGAATATGTTGAAACCATTATGCTTGACGCATTTGCAAGCGAATCGGGAATGGATAAGGAAACCATAAAGAATTATATTGCTGATATGTCTGACGATGAACTTTTTGCTCAAGTTAGAACAATGCTTACCGAACAGATAAAAGAGCAAATGAAGACTATGGCAGAGCAGCAAATAAATAATATTCCAAACGCACAAAAAGCTGTTATGTTAGACGCAGCCATTAACACATATACCGAACAGCAGCTTGCCGAATATTATGACTTATTTATGCCTGCAACAGTTTCTGATTCTACTTATGATAAGAATTTAGAAACTTTTGGCGTTGTTTCAAAAGACTCGCCTTCTTCCATTAATATTTACACCGCTACCTTTGAAGCTAAAGATATGGTAGCAGACGCTATTGAAAGATACAATTCTGAAGCAGACGAAGAAGATAAGATTAGCTATACCGACTATGTTGGAATAATGATGTCTTCAATTACAACAATCATTAATGTTATTTCTTACGTTCTTATTGCTTTCGTTGCAATTTCGCTTGTTGTGTCTTCTATAATGATTGGTATTATAACCTATATTTCTGTTTTAGAGCGCACAAAAGAAATTGGCATACTTCGTGCTATTGGTGCTTCAAAACGCGATGTATCCCGTGTGTTTAATGCCGAAACGCTGGTTATCGGCTTTACGGCAGGTATAATTGGTATTGCTGCTACCCTACTGCTTTGCATACCTGCAAACGAAATTATAAGAGCGCTTTCCGGAATTGAAAATATTGGTGCTGAACTACCTGCAACTGCTGCCGTAATTCTTGTAGCAATTAGTATGGTTCTAACCTTTATTGCAGGTCTTATACCTTCAGGAATTGCAGCTAAAAAAGACCCTGTTGAAGCATTAAGGAGCGAATAAATGAACTTTAGATATAAGCTACAACAGTTTTTATATGGCAGATATATTTTTTACGGAATAGATTTGCTTACAAAAATTCTAGCTATAACCTGTATTACTCTTTCTGTAATTAATTTATTTCTTGCTAGCTTTATTGTTTATATAATTGAAACAGTATTATTTATTTTAATGTTTTTAAGATTGTTTTCAAAAAACATACCGGCAAGACAACAAGAGAATCAAAAAGATTTAAACCTATTTAATAAATTTAAAAATTTATTCACTTTATCCCGTCGCAGATACAATGACAGACAAACACACATTTATAAAAAATGTCCACATTGTGCTGTAATGTTAAGGCTTCCAAAAAGAAAGGGCGAGCACACGGTTAATTGCCCAAGATGTAAAAACAATTTTAAGGTTAAAGTAAGATAAATAAAAGCCTTGAGCGTTTTGCTCAAGGCTTTTTAACTTTATGAAGCCAAAACGGCATTATAATTAAACCTAACAATGTGCCAACACCATACGCAATATGTAGCGTTAAGAAAATTAAAGGCAAAAGAAGGTTTGTTGCAAGTGGCTTTTTAATTGTTTCAATAACAGTAATGCTTAAAACAAGCATAGAATACGCCAACCACATAAGCACCGAAAGCAGTGGATGTCCAAACGCTGCTAAAATACTTGTGAATATAATTGCAAGCACAAAGGCAAACGGCACGAAGTGGAAAAGTGAAAAGCATTTAGGCGATACCCCCATTGTTTTTCCTATCCAATATCCGTTAAGATACTTTTGTTTTAGCATTTTTGAAAAGCTACTTCTTGTATGCTGATAAAATTCTATATCGGGACTGTAGCAAAGTTTAAAGCCTGCTTTTCTTATTCGATAGGTCATATCGTTATCTTCGGACCGTGGTAAAAGGTCATTGTATCTGCCAACTTTTTCGTACACTTCCCTTTTATACATTCCACAAAAAAGTGAAGAAGTGTACATTTTTTTATTTGAATTTCTGTAAGGCGCAAAACTACTGCCAAACATTGATTGTTCTGCTGTAAGCAAGGTTTCTTTAAAAGGGGTGCTGTCATCAATAATGTTTGGTCTTCTTCCACCACTGGCAACTTCGCCACTTTGTAAAACGGCAACATTTTTGCTTATAAAATTGCTTGGCATAGATGCGTGTGCGTCGATACGAATAAGTGCATCGCCCGTATAATTATCGAGCGCAACATTATGCCCACAAGGAATAATTTTTTTAGGGTTTGACAGCACCTTAACCGATAAAAAGTAATTAGTGGTAGCTTTAAACTGTTCCATTATATTTTTAGTATTATCGGTTGACATACTGTCAATTAACAACACTTCTATTTTGTTATGAGGATAATCTTGCGCCTTTAGGTCTTCAAGCAAGGTAGGTAAATATGCTTGTTCATTAAAAGCTACAATTGCAAAAGAAACTATCATATAAACTCCAAAAAATGTTTTTTTAAGTATAACACAGTATTTAAAATTTTAAAAGTTTTTTATTGGTTGACTATTATTGCCACTAGATTTATAATACATAAAATGGAGGTTTTACTATGGCTATTGAAAAGGTACGTGAATATTTTAAAGAATTTGGTATTGAAGATAAAATCCTTGAATTTGATGTTTCAAGTGCAACGGTTGCACTTGCTGCCGAAGCGCTTGGTTGTGCACCCGAAAGAATTGCTAAAACTATATCGTTAAAGAAAGATGACGGTTGCATATTAGTAGTTG
The DNA here is from genome assembly GCA_017387475.1 of Clostridia bacterium. Classification (GTDB taxonomy): domain Bacteria; phylum Bacillota; class Clostridia; order Oscillospirales; family Acutalibacteraceae; genus SFWF01. The sequence goes on from JAFOFE010000066.1 coordinate 2,954, forward strand.
CTGCAGGCGATGCAAAGGTTGATAACGCTAAATTTAAAGCAGAATTTGGCATTAAGGCAAAAATGCTTTCATTTGACGAAGTTGAAGAACTTTGCGGACACGCAGTTGGTGGTGTTTGCCCCTTTGCTGTTAAAGAAACTGCAAGCGTTTATTTAGATAAATCGTTAACCAGATTCGACACTGTGTTCCCTGCGTGTGGCAGCAGCAACAGTGCAATTGAACTTACAATAGATGAGCTTCAAAAATATTCTAAATTTATTAAAATGGTTGACGTATGTAAAAACTGGGAATAAGCAAAGAGCAGGTTTAAACCTGCTCTTTCTTTATTTGTTATTAACCTATCCAAGCGCCTGAGTCGGCGAATAAGTACCAAATGCCGCCAATATATAGCCAGCCTGTTACCATGCTACCGCCATCGGACATATAGTACCAGGTGGAGCCTATTAGCAGCCATCCTGTTGCCATATTTCCGCCTGCGTGGAAGTAATACCATGTGCCACCAATATTCTGCCAGCCGGTTACCATATTTCCACCACCTGCGAAGTAGTACCAAGTACCACCAAGGTTAAGCCAACCTGTAACCATATTACCACCGTCGGCAAAGTAGTACCAAGTGCTGCCAACAAGTTGCCAACCTGTTACCATATTACCACCATCAGCAAAGAAATACCAGAAGTTGCCTATAAGTTGCCAACCGGTTACCATATTGCCACCATCAGCCAAGAAGTACCAAGTGTTGCCAAGTAACAACCAACCTGTTTGCATTATGCCATCGGTATTGAAGTAGTACCAGAAGTTGCCAACAAGTTTCCAACCTGTAGCTTTTGCTCCGTTTTCGTAGTAAAGCCAGCTTGAACTATCTAAATACCAACCTGTATAGGTTATTTCACGAACAGACTCACATATATTACAGTCGGGGTCTACATCGTCATCGTAAACGTGATCGGGTACTTCCCTTTCTGCTTCGCAGACATTGCACTGTGCATCACAAGCGTTATCGTAAACGTGGTCGGGTACGTTGCGAATTTGTTTACATACGTTACATTCGGCATCGCAAGCGTGGTCGTAAGAGTGTTCGCCTGTTGCAGAAATTACTGTGTTTTCGTTTCTTGTAGTATGGCAAACAGTACATTCTTCGTGCTTTGCACCGTCAACGCCACAGTTGTTAGCTTTGTCAACTATCCATTCGTAATTATGGGTAATTGTGCGAGTATATCCGCAACCTTCTACGTTACAAATAGTATCGCAAGAGTTTGTATAAACGTGGTCTGGTACGTTGCGAATTTGCTTACATACATTACATTCAGCATCGCAATCATGGTCGTAGGTATGCTCATTTGTTGCGGGAATTACGGTGTTTTCGTTGCGGGTTTCTCCACAAACAGTACACTCTTCGTGTTTTGCACCATCAACACCACAGTTATTCTCTACATCCACCACCCACTCAAAATTGTGGGTAATTGTGCGAGTATATCCGCAACCTTCTACGTTACAAGTAGTGTCGCAAGCATTTGTGTAAACGTGGTCGGCAGCACCGATGCAGCCATTATAGTGCCAGGTGGCGTTCGAAAGCGGGTGATTAAATGAATCAATGCGTATATTTTTCTTATTGTCTTCGGTTCCGCTATAATAAACGCTTGTAAGGCTATAGCAACAATAAAACGCATATTCTCTTATTTCGTTCACGCTACTTGGTACGGTTATGGTTGTGAGACTTTCGCAAGAATAAAACGCATACTTTCCTATAGTGATTACCCCATTCGGTATAGAGTACGACGTTTGACTTTTGCCTTTGGGGTACTGAACTAATATTGATTTGTACTTATTAAAAAGCACTCCATCTAGCGAAGAATAATTTATATTGTTTTCATCTACATTTATGCTTATAAGTCTAACACAATGAGAAAACACACCTTCTCCTATCTTGGTTACACTGTCGGGTATAGCTATACTTTTAAGTCTTTCGCATTCAGAAAACGCATTGTTTCCAATAACGGTAACGCTATTGGGTATAACTACTTTTTCGAGATTTTTACATTCAGAAAACGCATTGTTTCCAATAATGGTAACGCTATTTCCAATAGTTATTTGCGCAAGACTTTCGCAACCAGCAAACACTGCGTCACCTATAGCGGTTACACTATCGGGTATGGTTATGCTTGTAAGGCTGGTGCATCTATAAAACGCATAATTACCTATTGTGGTTACATTGTTTGGTATAGTTATGGTCGCAAGACTGTTGCATTCGGAAAAAATCCTGTATCCAATAGTTTTTACACCATTACCAAGCCTTACACTTGTAAGATTATAGCATCTGAAAAACGCCCACGCGCCTATTGTGGTTACGCTATCAGGTATAGCTATACTAGCAAGGCTTTCACATTTTTCAAACGCGGACTCGCCTATTGCGGTTACAGGATAGCCACCAATGGTGGATGGTATTACAATATCTCCACTTATCGACGAATCAGCTCCGGTTATAGTAACTTCTTCGCCTACCACTATATACGTAAAGAAACGAACGTCTCCACAAATATTGCAATCGAAATCGGTATCGTTATCGTAGGTGTGATTGTCTGTTGCGGGAATTACGGTGTTTTCGTTCTTTGTTTCGTGGCAAATTGTACACTCCTTGTGCTTTTTACCTTCTGTAGCGCAAGTGTTTTCAACGTCTATTACCCAAACGAAATTATGAGTAATTTCACGAACGTGTCCGCAACCTTCTACGTTACAAGTAGTGTCGCAAGCGTTTGTGTAAACGTGGTCGGGGGTGTTGCGAATTTGTTTGCAAACGTTGCACTCGACATCGCAAGCATTGGAATAGGTATGGTTGCCTGTTGCGGGAATTTTTGTGTTTTCATTTTGGATTTCTCCGCAAACAGTACATTCTTGTTGCTTAATGCCATCGACACCACAGTTTTTTTGGCTAACAACTACCCAAACAAAATCGTGGGTAATTTCACGAACGTGTCCGCAGCCTTCTACGTTACAGATAGTATCGCAAGCGTTTGTGTAAACGTGGTCAGGGGTGTTGCGAATTTGTTTGCAAACGTTGCACTCGGCATCGCAAGCATTGGAATAGGTATGGTTGCCTGTTGCCGGAATTTTTGTATTCTCGTTTTGGGTTGCGTGACAAATTGTACATTCTTGTTGCTTTATGCCATTGACGCCACAACTGTTTTGTTTAACAACTACCCATTCGAAATTGTGGGTCGCCGTTCTTTCTTTTCCGCAAACGTCGCACCGGGTATCGCAATTATTGCTATACGTGTGGTTTGCAGAACCAATACAACTATTATAATGCCAAGTTGCAGAAGTAAGATTGGTATTATTTGAGCCTATTGAAATCTTAAGGCTTTCGTCGGCAGAGCCGCTATAATATACGTCTGTAAGCTTACTACACCAAAAGAATGCAGAATCTGCTATATTGATAATGCTTTTTGGTAAGGTTACGTTTGTTAGATTAGAGCAACTATAAAAAGCTTCGGCACCTATACTTATAACCCTGTTTGGTATGGTTATACTTACAAGACTTCTACAACCTGTAAACGCTGAATCGCCTATACTTGTAACGTTATTTGGAATGGTTATTTTCGCAAGGCTGCTACAATACGCAAACGCATCATATCCTATGCTTGTAACACTATCCGGTATAGTCACGTTTGTAAGACCTGTACAATTATAAAAGACCCTATTTCCTATACTTGTAACACCATTTGGTATTGTTACATTTGTAAGGCTTGTACAACCACCGAAAGCATATATGCCTATGCTTGTAACATTATTTGATATAGATAAGCTTACAAGGCCGGAGCAATTTTCAAATGCGTAATCTTCTATCTTTCTAATATTGCTTGGTATGGTTATACTCTCTAGACTTGTGCAGCCACTGAACATTCCACCAGTTATGCTTGTAATGCCGCTTGGTATATTTACACTTTCAAGGCTTGCGCACTTATAAAATGCTGAATATTCTATTCCTCTGACACTATTCGGTATGTTTATACTTTTAAGATTGCGGTTATAAGCAAACGCATTATATCTTATGCTTGTAACACTATCCGGTATGGTATATGACGTTGCACTTTTTCCTGCGGGATAATATATTAACTCTGTTTTTGATTTATCAAACAACACCCCGTCCAATAACGCATAATACTTGTTGTTGCTATCAATGTTAATATTAGCAAGAGCGGTACATCCGGAAAATGCGGTAGTTACTATACTTCCGCTATTGTTTTGTATGGTTACGCTTACAAGACCGGTGCAATTATAAAAGGTATTATATTTTATAACTCCAACGTTTTTAGGTATAATTATACTAACAAGACTTGTGCAACCGGCAAACGCAGCGCTGCCTATGGCAGTAACACTGTCCGGTATGTCTATACTTGAAAGATCCATACAGTGATAAAACGCATAGCTTCCAATATTAGTAACGTTGCTGCCCAGTCTTGCGCTTGCAATGTTATAACAATTATAAAACGCTTTGTTATTTATATTGGTAACGCTATCAGGTATTGTTACGCTTGTAATATCATAACAATTTATAAATGCATCTTCGCCTATTTCTGTTACGGGATATCCGCCAAGTGTATCGGGAATAACAACGTCTCCGCCGATAGCGGTGTTAACCTTGGTTATTGTCGCCTTGTCGTTTGTTACCGTATAGGTGTAATAACCTTCACTAAGTGCCGAAGCAGATATAGAAAACAAGCCTGTTGGAAATATGGAAACAAGCAATGTTAGTGTTAAAATTACCGATAATAATTTTTTCATTTATTACAAGCTCCTTTTAGTTAGCTTTAAATACATATTATTTAGTATTATTCTATATCTACTCCGTTTAAAAGTCAAGAAACGCCCTTAAAAAAATACATAATTTTTGAAGTTTGAATTACTAAATAAGAACGTTCGGATATTAAGAAAAGAGCAGGTTTAAACCTGCTCTTTTTTGTTTTTAGGAAGTCTGAATGCTGTGGCAGTTTTATCGTAAACGATTTTTGCAAGCCAATCATTAACACAGCCTTCGGTTATTCTCCATTGCCAATTGTTACCAAGGGTGGAGGGTGTATTTATTCTGCCTTCGCTACCAAGTCCTATAAGGTCTTGCATTGTAAGTATGCAGGTATCTGCAACCGACATTTGCGCTGCCCTTATCATATTCCAGTTAAGGCCTTCTTTATCTTTAGCATTAAGGTATTCTTTAGCCATTTCTAAATCTTTTTTAGAAATATTGTCAGCCCAACCAAGTATTGTATCGTTATCGTGAGTACCAGTATAAACAACACAGTTATTATTGTAATTGTGTGGCAAATACTCGCTATCGGCACCGTTGGAAAAGGCAAACTGCAATACCTTCATACCTGGGAAACCACATCTTTTAAGCATTAAATGAATTTTAGGAGTTAAAAAGCCTAAATCTTCGGCAATAATGGGCACATCTTCGCCAAATTCTTTTTTAAGTTCTTTAAAAAGTGCTACATCGGGTCCTTTTACCCATTTGCCACCTTTTGCATTTTCTGCGCCAAAAGGTACCGACCAATAAGATTCGAACCCTCTAAAGTGGTCAATTCTTACTGTATCGTATAATTTTAGCGCATAACCAAGACGTTTTTTCCACCAAGCATAGTTTTCCTTTTTCATTAACGCCCAGTTATAAAGAGGGTTACCCCAAAGCTGTCCTTCATCGGTAAATGCATCGGGTGGGCAACCTGCAACGGCTGACGGCTTCATATCTTCATCTAGTTGGAACTGTTCGGGTTCCGACCAAACATCAGAAGAATCTAGCGCTACGTAGATAGGAATATCACCTATTATGGATATACCTTTTTCGTTTGCATATTCTTTAAGTGCAAACCACTGTTTGCTGAACATATACTGAATGAAACGATGAAAATCAATTTGCGCTTTACAGTCGATTTTTGCCTTTTCGATAGCTTCTTTATCTCTTTCTTTTAAAGGCTTTGGCCACATATTCCAAGAAGCGTTATTGTTATCGTCTTTAAGCGCCATAAAGAGCGCATATTCATCTAGCCAAAAGGCATTTTTTTCGCAAAAACTGAAATAATCCGAATTTGTTTTAAATCTTGAGAAAGCCGACTGCAACATTTTATAACGGTTATTATAAAGTTTTTCATAATCTATTTCGTTTGGAACGCTGCCAAAATCGAACGATTCAAATTCTGTTTTTGTTAAAAGACCTTCTTCAATTAATACTTCAGGATCTATAAAATATGGGTTTCCTGCATAAGAAGAAAACGACTGATATGGAGAATCTCCAAAATTTGTTGGGTTTAAGGGCAAAATTTGCCAATAGCTTTGACCTGCCCTTTCTAAAAAGTCTACAAAATTGTAGGCTTCTTTACCAAGTGTGCCTATTCCACCTTTAGAACAAAGCGAAAAAATAGGCATTAGAATTCCAGACGTTCTCATAAATGACCCCCAAGTTTATCCTTTTACCGCACCCGACACGACGCCTTTAATTATGTGTTTTTGCGATAACATATATATTGTTACTATTGGTATAAGGCAAAGCACAATAAGCGCCATTGTAGCGCCATAGTCTACCTGACCGTAACTGCCTTGCAAATACTGTATTTGAATTGGTATTGTTCTGTATTCCCTTTTATCAAGCACAAGATACGGAAGCAGATAATCGTTCCAAACCCACATAGTTTCTAAAATCGCAACCGAAATATAGGTTGATTTCATTATAGGTGCAATAACCCTAAAAAACAACTGCAGCGTATTACAACCGTCAATAGTTGCTGCTTCTTCTATTTCGTAAGGTATGCTTTTAACAAAACCACTAAACAAGAAAACAGCCAAGCCTGCGCCAAAACCAAGATATACGACAGGAATTGTAAACGGCGTGTTTAGGTTTAATTTATCGGCCGTTTTAGAAAGAGTAAACATAACCATTTGGAACGGAACAACCATTGAAAAAATGCAAAGATAATAGAAAACCTTGCAAAAGGTTGATTTAACCCGTTCTATATACCACGCTGTCATAGAAGTACAAATCAAAATTATTGCCACCGACAGAACAGTTATAATTATACTAAAAAGTATTGCAAAATAAAAGGGGTAATTTCCGTTAAATATGCCTTTTATATAATTTTCAATTCCCACAAAACTAAATTTGTTAGGCAATGAAAAAAGGTCTGTTTTAATTGCGTTATTGCTTTTAAAAGAATTAAAAAGCACAATTAAAACCGGAAGCACCCACGCAAACGAAATTATTGAAAAAATTACGCTTATAATTATATTTTTAAAATGTTGTTTATTGGTATTCATTAGTTCCCCACCTCCCTACTTCTTGTGAAGTAAAGCTGTGAAAGAGCAATAACTACAACAACAATAAAAAATATAACTGCTTTAGCCTGTCCTACACCCATATTCGTTGAACTTTCGTAAAACGAATTATAGATATTAAGTGCCAGCATCTCTGTCATATTATACGGCTTTCCTGCCGTTAATGCAAGGTTTTGGTCGAAAATTTTGAACCCATTCGTAAGGGATAAAAAGGTGCAAATTGTAATTGACGGCATAACAGCAGGAATGGTTATATTTTTAAGAAGTTGCATACCGTTTGCGCCATCAATTTTTGCAGCTTCAATATGCTCGTGTGGTACATTTTGAAGTGCTGCAATGTAGATAATCATAAAATAACCAATTTGTTGCCAACTTACAAGTATTATGAGGCCTATAAACCCGTAAGCAGCATTCAAAGCCAAGGATGAACCTAAATATTTTATAATTAGTGCATCTAGTATGATTTTCCACAAATAACCAAGTACAATTCCACCTATTAAATTAGGCAGGAAGAAGACCGTTCTGAACACCGTGCTTCCCTTAATGTTTTTAGTTAAAAAGAAAGCCACGGTAAACGACAATAGATTTATAACCAAAACAGAAATAAGTGTAAAAACCAACGTGAATATAAATGAATATAAAAAAGAATCGTCGTTTAAAACCTTTACATAGTTTTGAAAGCCTACAAAGGTTGTTTTACTTAATGTTCTAAACCGAAAGAACGACAAATAAAGCCCCCAAATAAACGGCCATAAAAAACCTATTACAAAGGCTATGAAGGTTGGAAATAAAAATATAGGCGCATATCTTCTTATTGCTTTTTTCTGATGATTACCTAAATGTGAAGTCGTGTTTTTCACCATTATCACTTCCTTAAAATAGGTGTGGAATTTATCCACACCTATTGCTTTGATGCTTTATATTGTGTTTCCCAACCATCTACAAAGGCTTTTTCAACGGCATCCCACTTGCCACTTCCTGCAGAATAGGCTGCCAATGCATCGACTAAATCGCTTCTCCAAACATCGACATTTGGTGTGGTGGTAAACAGCCATACAACCGAGTATTTTCCGTCTTCTATATAGTCATCCGCAATGTCTGCAAGCTTGTTATCTACTTCCTTTGCCTTTTTAAACGGCGCAGTAAAGCCCATATCTTTTGCAAGCGCTGTTGTTCCCTCTTCGCTTGTAACAACCCACTTTAAAAAATCTAGGGTAGCAATTTTATCTTGATTAGACGCTTCGTTATTCACTGCCCAATAATTTTCTGTACCACTGCAAAGTCCTTGCTCTCTATCGTTTACACCTGCAAATATTGGTAAAAAGCCTATATTATCTTCGCCAATACTTTTAATATTATCGTATTCCCATGTGCCGTTTTGATAAAACACTGCCATTCCATTTTTAAATTCACTAGCTGCATCGTTTTGTTCTGATGTTATTGTGTTAGGTTCAATTGTAGCGTTGTTAATATAAAGGTCCCACAAGGCTTTAAAGTTTTTAAGGTAGGTGCCTTCAAGTGCAGTGGGCTGACCCACAACTTCTCTATCGGCAAACTCATAGAAAAGTGGGATATTTGCTAGGTGTCCCGAAAAACGCCAACTAGATGAAGATGCAAGCGAAGAAGATGTGAATGCCGAAAAGCCTAATTCGGCTTTTCTTTTGGTTATATCTTCAGCAATTCTTTTTAAATCGTTAAACGAATTTATATCATCAATTTCGTATCCTGCTTTTTCCAGAAGCTTTTTATTAGTGATTAACCCATAGGTTTCATATACATAGGCAACACCGTAAACCTTGTTTCCGTCTTTAAGCGCAAAATCGTCTGAAATAAGTTCGTTATAAACGGCGCTACCCGATAGATCCATAGCATAATCTTTCCAAGCTTCCAGTCCTACAGGACCGTTAATTTGAAATAAGGTTGGTGCTTCGGTTTTATCTATTTCGGCAAGCAACGTTTGTTCGTATGTGCCCTGTGATGCAGTAACAACCTTAACTTCTACACCTGTTTGCTTTGTGTATTCATTAGCTAATGCTTGCCAAGCAGAATCTTGTTCAGGTTTAAAATTTAGATAATAAACTCTGCCCTTTGTTTCTTTTGCGCCACAACCTGCAAAGAGTAAAACAACAAACGCAAGGCAAAGAAGTAACGATATTATTTTTTTCATACTGTCCTCCAAAAAATTGTTATTAAAAGTAGTATGTGCAAAATTGCATAAAAAAACAGTCCGAAGAAATTTTTCTTCGGACTTTAAAATTTATAAAATTTTTATTACTGCTTAAGAAGTATGCTTTCCTTTGCAAGATCTGCAATAATTGCATCGGTTACTTCTTTAACTTCTTCACCGTTTAAGGTGCGTTCGCTGTGTGAGAAAAGAATGCGAACGGTAATTGACTTTCCGTTTTCATCGCGGTAGGTATCAACAACCTTGTATCCCTTTATAAGCGCACTGTTTTGAGCCTTAATTGCATTTGCAATAGGTTCAAAAGTATTGCTTACGAAGGAAAGGTCGATTTCCATTTCGGGATAACGGCTTGGTTCTTTATACTTAATGCTTGCATTTTCACATTTAGCTAAAAGTTCCATATCAATTTCTGCATAAACAATAGCAGCTTTTTTGTCGATATTCTTTGCAACTGTAGGATGAACAAGACCAATTTCACCAATAACTTCACCATCGCAAACAACTGCATTTAAGTTGCGAAGATGTTGATATGAATGGGTAGCTTCCATCTTTTTGAATGTTAATTCTTTATGCTTAATATCATCTGTAAGAACTGCAAGCATATCGCGAAGTTCGAAATAAAGTTCTTCTACACTCTTCTTTTTGCTGAAAAGTGTTACTGCAAGCTTGGTTTCTTCGTTACAAAGACCATCTTCTTTAAGACCGTTAACTACCCTGCCTACTTCAAACACACCAAATTCGGAACTATATGAAGTATTGAGTTTAACCTGACAAAGCTGTGTTGGAACAATTGACTTGCGAATGGTTTCGATGTTGGGATTTACAGCACCAATAAGCTTGATATTGTCTTCTATTTCAATGCCAAGTTCTTTATATTCATCGTAGTATGCCCAAACATAAGAATGAAGTTCGTGAAGTGAGAAACACTTAACAAGAATATCCTTAACTCTGTCGGTAACGGTTTTTGTTTCGTCGGGACGAACGGGAGCTAAAGGAGCCTTTGCAGTATGAATTTCGAAATTGTCGTAACCGTAAATACGGGTTATTTCTTCAACAATATCTGCCTTCATTGTAACGTCTTTAGTTGCTCTCCAAGAAGGAACTGTTACTGTGAAGTTGTTATCTTCGAGTTTAACTTCAAAGCCGAGCGCCTTAAGTGTTTTAACTATTGTATCGTTGGAAATTTCAATACCGGTATAACGGTCAATAAATGCTTTTGTGAAATCTAATGTAATTGTTTCGTATTTATATGCCTGTTCATCGGTAAGCGCAGATACAACAGTAACGCCGGCATCGATATCGGTTAAAAGTTTTACAAAACGAGCAATTGCAGGAACAGTCATTTCAGGGTCAAGTGATTTTTCATAACGCATTGATGCATCTGTTCTGTGTGCAAGACGAACGGTAGACTTTCTAATAGACACAGAATCGAATGTTGCCGATTCAAGTGTTAAAGTGGTAGTATCGTCAACAATTTCAGAATCAAGTCCACCCATAATACCTGCAATAGCAACAGGTGTGTTATCGTTGCAGATCATAAGTGTATTTTCGTCTATATTTCTTTCTACACCATCGAGAGTGGTAAAGGTGAAAGGTGCATCAAAACGCTTAATGCGAAGTTTTTCAACCTTTCTGGAGTCGAACGCATGCATAGGTTGACCCATTTCAAGCATAAGGTAGTTTGTAAGGTCTGCAAGGAGGTTAATTCCTCTCATTCCACAGTAGAAAAGACGAATACGCATATTTACTGGGCTTGTATTTTTAGTAATGTTTTCTACCTGAAGGCAAGAATATCTTTGGCAGAGTGGGTCTTCGATTTTCATATCGATTTTAGGAAGAGAATTATATTTAGAAAGGTCCACACTATCAAGTGGCTTTAATTCTCTGCCTGTGAGTGCTGCAAATTCGCGAGCGATTCCGTAATGACCCCAAAGGTCAGGACGGTTGGTAAGAGATTTGTTATCAACTTCGAAAACAATATCTTCAATTTCGTAAACCTTTTTAATGTCTGTACCGTTTGCAACATCTTCGGTAATATCCATAATTCCCGAATTGTCGTCAGAAATACCAATTTCTTTTTCGCTGCAGCACATACCAAAAGATTCGTAACCTGCAAGTGGACGGGGTGCAATGGTGATTTCACCAATTCTTGCGCCTACTTTAGCAAATGCAGTTTTCATACCAACACGAACATTGGGAGCGCCACAAACGACATCGGTAAGTTTACCGTCGCCTGCATCTACCTTTAAAAGATGAAGCTTTTTAGATTCGGGATGTTCTTCTACCGACATAATTTCGGCAACAACGATACCATCTATATCACTGCCCTTGAAGAAAATTTCATTTTCAACTTCGGCAGTAGAAAGAGAAAACTGATTTATAAGTTTTAACTTATCAAGACCACTAAGGTCAACAAAGTCGGAAATCCAATTCATTGATAAAAGCATATTCTAGCACTCCTTTCTTATTCGTCATCGGTAAACTGTGATAAAGCTTTAAGGCTACCACCGTTTAAATCGCGAATATCTTTAACGCCGTATTTCATCATAACAAGTCTTGTAAGGCCAAGACCGAATGCAAAGCCTGTGTATTCTTCGGGGTCAATTCCACCTGCTTTTAAAACTTCAGGATGAATCATTCCACAGGGGCAAAGTTCAAGCCAACCACTGTGCTTACAAGAAGGACAGCCTTCGCCACCACAAATAGCACAGCTGATATCAAGTTCGAAACCGGGTTCAACGAATGGGAAGAAGCCCGGACGAAGTCTTACCTTAACATCACGCTTGAAGACTTCGGAAAGCATAGATTTCATAAAGAAAATAAGGTTGGAAATGGAAATATCCTTATCTACCATTACGCCTTCCATCTGGAAGAAGGTGTTTTCGTGGCAAGCATCGGTAGCTTCGTTTCTGAAGCAACGTCCGGGGAAGATTGCCTTAATGGGCTTTCCTTCGTTAATAAGGTCATCTTTATATTTTTTGTAAATTGCATTTTGAGCTGCAGATGTATGCGACTTTAAAAGCTGTCCGTTTTCAAGATAGTATGTATCTTGCATATCGCGGGCAGGGTGATGTTTGGGAATATTAAGCGCTTCAAAGCATTCATAGTCGGTTACAACTTCGCTGTAGTCTTCGACATTGAAGCCCATAGACTTGAAAATTCTTTCGCATTCTCTTTGAACCAAGGTTACAGGATGATACGAGCCACGTTCAAGGTTTGCAGGAACAGAAAGGTCGAATTCTGGCATTGAATTGATTTCTTTTTCGATTTCTTTTTGCTTTAATTCCTGCATTTTTTCTGCAATTTTATCGGTTGCTTCACCTTTAAGGATATTAACCTTTTGGCCGAAGTCTTTCTTTTCTTCAACGCTAAGGTCTTTCATTCCCTTTAAAAGTTCAGTAATGCTTCCCTTTTTGCCAAGATAAGCAACTCTTATGTTTTCAAGATCGGCTGCATTTTCGACTGCTGCCAATTCTTTTTCAAGTTCTGCTTTAACGGCATTTAACTTTTCATTCATAAAAACTATCTCCTACTAAAAAAATAACGCCCCATACAAAAGTATGAGACGAAAAAATCCGTGGTACCACTCAAATTGCGGCAAAGCCGCCACTCTTTTTGCTTTAATGCAGCAACTACATCCTGCTTTTAACAGGCAACTCCCGAGGCGAAATTCGAATACCGACGCCCTGCGACTTTACACCAACCGTCGCTCTCTTAAAAGGGTGGGCCGATACCTACTTAAAACTCGTTCAAAGTCTTTAACACTTACCGAATAATTATA
>JAFOFE010000067.1 GCA_017387475.1 Clostridia bacterium
AACCTGCTTTGCATTGAAGTTTTTGCTAATGCAAATGTGAAGGTCGATAACTACTGCGCCGTTTTTGATTTCTGCAGAAACGGGCTTGAAAACAGATTTACCCGAAAGAGCTTTTTTAATGTCGACCTTTTTGGCCGCCATGGAACAAACGCCGCCAACTTCAAGAGCTGCCATTGCTGCCATGCTTTCGATTACATCTAAATTTATTGAAAGTCCGCTTGTTGTTGCCAAAGTAATTACCTCCGTAATATTGCTTTTTACTTATTATACCACAAAAATTAAAAAGGTAAAGATTTTTTTACGAATTTTCATTCGATGAAATGATTTTAATATCGGCTGCAGTAAAGGATGTTTTAGACAAAACGGCATCTTGTATTTGCTGTACACCTGCAGCATCGGGGTTTTTATCGATAATTATGTTTATATCCTGTTCGCCAATTACTGCAACAACATTTTTATAGCCCTTTGCCTTTAAAACCGTTTCTATTGACGCTTCTTGTTCGGCTGCAAGGGTAATGGCTGTTAGTTTATCTATTGCGTTTTGCTTTTCTTGCTTTTCAATATCGGTTCTGTCAATTAATTCTTCTAATGTATCAATTGTTTCTTGTCTTGTTTTGTTTCGGTCGCTTCGAAGGGTTTTAAAATAGTCGTCTTCATCTTCCGTTTCGGCTTCAACCGAATTAACTTCGGCATTAACATACTCTGCCTGACCTAAATATTTTGATGATGTATTTATTTGGCTTTCTTGTTCGGTAGAATATTTCATATTAAGCCCAATAGCTGCAGCTAAAGCCACAACCATTACAGCCAAGGTTATTTGCGCTTTACCTTTTTTAGCCTTTTTCATTGTGTGGTTTTCCTCCCAATATATATTTTTCTTGATGGTATATCAAGCGCCGCAGAAACGGCGTTTTTTATTTTTTCGGCATCCTCTTCGTTGGCTGTGCAAATAATGCTTACTCCCCTTACCTTTGGCATATGCTTTGTAATAATAAGGGGTGTTTCGGCGCCACTTTTATCCTTAACAATTATGTAAGATTTTTCACTTTCTTCGCTAGATTTGTTTTGTTCTTCAGCTCCTTTTTGTTTGGTTTCGTTCGCATACTCATAAACAATAGAGGAATCTAGAGTTACCATAACAACGGGCGATGTATCAAGGCAAATACCATAAACAGTATTTTTTATATTTTCTTCAACCATATTAGCGTATTCTTGTTCGGAAAATTCTTCTTTTGGCGCTGCTTCTTCTTGTTCGGGTGTAACACCAAAAACGAAAATTACGGCAATAGCAACAATAGCCACTACAAAAAATATTTTTGAACCTTTATTGCCACCTAATAATTTTAAGAACTTTTCTTTCATTCGCCCACCCATATTTCACAGTCTATGCCCTTTTCATTAAGGGCATTTATTACCTCTTGCTTACTATTTGAACAGTATATTTCTATCTTGTTAATTACTATGCTGCCATCTTCATTTTTAGTAGCATTTGCCACTATTCTATTGGGTTTTATACCCTTTTCGGTTAAAATTTCTTCTATTATAATTTCAGCTTGTTTTTGATACAGTTCATTTGCTGTATATACGTTGGTTTCCACCTGTGGTGTTGTGGCAAAAAACTTGAAGTCTTCATTTACTGCTACCGATAAAACCGAACAAATAAGGCCTAGCGACAAAATATACCTTAAACTTGAATTCAGGCGATTTGCGCCAAAAAGGCTGAAGGCTGCAGTTACTATTGCAGCAGCCGAAAAAGCAAGGGCAATTTCTTTAATAGAGTTCATTTATACCCCTCCCGATATAATTCCAAGCGAAATTATAAAAAGAGCGCCCACAAACAGAAGCACCCCTATAAGCACAGCCAAAACCGAATCGGCTGCTGCCAAAATATCGGTTTTTATGCCAACGCCAAGTAATTCTGACACAATGCCGAGCGCCATAAGCATTAGTCGCCATATTAAAAGTTCTATTACAATAGGTAAAACTATTGCCGAAATTGCAACCACTGCGAACATACCGACCGAGCTTTTTATTAGGTTAACCGACCCTATTAATGTGCCAAGGGTTTCGGAAAGCGCACCCCCTGCAACAGGTATAAACGAGCCTATCATAAATTTGGCTGTTTTAAGGCCTAAATTATCGGCTGCTTTATTTACGGTGGTTTGCACCGACAAAACGCCTAAAAAAAGCGTAAGGGTTAATGATAATATCCACACGGCTGCTTTTTTTATACCGTCGCCAAGTTTATTTGTGGCACCGTTAGGCATTACACTACCTGCAACGGCAACCCCTAAATAGCAGCTCATAAGTGGAACTATTACAAAAGAAGAAAGGCTGCCGACAATACCAACTGCAAAAAGCAAAAGAAAGCTCATACCCGTAGCCGTTGCAGCCTTACCGGACAGAGCCAAAATACCTGCATAGGTTGGAACAAAGCCATCCATTAAAACGCTTATACCCTTAATTGCCGACGAAGCACTTTCTATTAGCGAAAACATAGGAAGCATTACTGCCGAAACGGTGCCTAGCGTAAAAATATATGAAGCAATACTTTTAAATGGCGCGAAGCCTTCAAATGTGTTTGCAGCAGCAATTAAAAGCATTGCCGAAAGCATTATTCCACCACATTTAAGGGGTGTTTTTGCCCCTGTTTTTATGAAATCCCATATTTGCGAAAACACACTTTCGGGTGTAAGGTTATTAACCCATTCGGTATCGGTTATATCTATTTCGAAATTTTCTATTACCCTTTCGGCATCGGGTGATAAAAGTTCGTACAGTTCTTCCTCTTGATTTTCGGTTAATATTTCATCTAAATTACCTTCTGCAAAAACATTTACACTTAAAATAAGGGCAAAAATAATTATAAAGAATAATTTTTTCATACTATTTTATAAATCCGTAAGCAGTATCAATAAGCTCTGAAAGCAGTGGAACAGACAGTATAAAAATCGCGCATCTGCCTGCGAGTTCGGCTTTTGATGCTAGTGATATTTGCCCTGCTTGCCTGCAAGAATCTGCCACAAAGCCCGTTATTACACATATTCCAAGCGATTTTAGTGCCAAAAGGAAAAATGATGAAGCCGAATATTTTGACACGGCATTTCTTATATCTAAAAGGTTATCGTAAACGCTTGTTATAAGCATTATTAAAATTATTGCCGATGCCAAAAGCGAAATTATAAGCGAATATTCGCCCCCGTAGCCTTTAAGCAAGACCGAAACCATAGTGGCGATAATACATATTCCAAGTACCAAGACAAGATTCATAGTCCGAACACCGATTTTACGGTTGAAAAGAGGTCTGCAATAACCCCAACCACCATTAAAAGTACGACCACAAGACCTGTTAAGGTCATAAGCATTGCTTGGTCTTCCCTGCCAGAGCGCACAAGAACCTGATTAAGCACGGCAATAATTATGCCTATTGCAGCAACCCTAAAAATTAAATCGACATCCACAGTTATAACCTCCTAAATTAGCACGATGCTTACAAGTATTCCTAAAAATACCCCAAGTTTTCTATAGAGTGCTGCTCTTTCTTTGGTTTTGGCTTCTGCCTTTTTATGTTCTTGTTTAAAAAGTTCCATATATGTTTCGCACCTTTTAATTTCTGCCACACTATCCCCCATACCAAGTCCTTCCAAAAAGGTGTTTACAAGGCTTATATCGTTAGTATTAAGATGTTCTTCGTTTATAAGAAAGGCAAGGTCTTTTTGGAAAAAGCCTGCTTTTTTACCGTAGTCTTTTATAATTTGGCTCATTTCTTCTTGAAGCCTTATTTTGCTTATGGCTATTTCTATAAAAAAGCAAATTTCAAGCAGTTTTTTCTGGCGCAAAGTTAAAAGATTCGCCTTGTAAAACCCTAAAAAACAGGAAACAAAAAACAATATGGCTATACCCAAAAACTTAATCATAGCACAGCACCTCTTTTGGTGTTTTTAGGGTAATTTCGCCGTTAACTCCACTTTCGATTACTGCGAGTTTCCCTATGCTGCCATCAAGCAAAGCCTTGGTTACCGACCTTGATTTTATTTCATTTATGCTTGAAGCGTGAGCTGTTGTTAAAATTTTTACACCCGAAAAAAAGCTTTCACTTATAAGGGCAAGTTCCCCACCGTTACCCACTTCGTCGAATGCAATGTATTGTGGGTTCAAGGTGCGAAGCGCCATTTCGCACCCATGCGCTTTGCTTGTTCCCGAAATTATATCGGTATTAGGCCCTATATCCAAAAGTCCACCACCACAAAGCTCGCCCCTGGTATCTATAACGGCAACACGGTTACCACTATAAGACAAAAGGCGTATTAGGTCCCGAAGAAGTGTTGTTTTACCACTTCCTGCAGGGCCTACAATTAAAAGGCCTTTTTCGGCTTCGGTTATAAGGTTTTCGGCGCAGCCCTTTACTTCCCTTGCTATTCGAATATTTACCGAAGTTGCTTTTTTAAGTTTGCCACCACTATAAAGCCCCGAAATGCCTGCACGGTTTCCGTTTTTCATTGAAAGGTAGCCGTCGGCAAGTTCCTGTTCCCTGGCATAAAGGGAGCTTTCTGTTATTCTTCTTATGGTTTCTTTAATTTCTTCCCCCGTTACAATTAATGGACAGCTTGGCAAATAGGTACAAGCCAAACCATCTGCCGAAATATAAAAAGAGGTTGGACCCGTTATACAAAGTGGTCCGCCTTCCCTTAACCTTATTTCGTAAGCCGAATTTTTTATAAATTGTGGCAGGGCATATATACTTGTTTTTATTCTTTCGGGCAGAGCGTACATTACGGTATCTAACCCTGTTTTAATCTCGCGCATTTTTATCACCTAAAACATACTATGTACATGCCCATATTTTTATTACATAACAAAAAAACCGTACCAAAAGGTACGGTTTAATTTGTATTTAATTATTTGTTTTGAAGAAGATCGCGAATTTGCTTTAAAAGTTCTTCGGTTGTGGGGTTAGCCTCACGCTCTAATCTTTCTTTTTCCTCTTCTTCTGCCTTAATTCTATCGGCTTCGGCCTGTTTTGCCTTGAAGTAAGCATCTACTGCTTCTTTATCTTTAAGGCTAATGCCAAGCTTCTTCATTTCTTTTTTATCTTGAGGGCTTACAACGCCTTCGAGAAGTTTTGCTGTAACAGCCTTTTGCTTATCGTTAAGGGCGTTTATAGCCTTAACAACACAGAAAAGAACAAACGCAATTACAAAGAAGTTAATAATAGCGTTAATGAATGCGCCCCAGTCGATGTAATTATATAAGGAAAGATCTAAATTGGGGTCTGCAAGGTCGGCAGGTTTAGCGCCAAGGAATGTAAAGCACTGTGAAAGTGTGTCTGCACCAATGATAAGTGAAATTATCCAGTTGATAAAGGGTTTAATAATGTTGGTGGATACTGCTGTAACAATTGCGGTAAACGCACTACCTACTGTAACACCGACAGCCATGTCGATAACATTGCCACGGGTTATAAATACTTTAAATTCTTCAATAAATTTTTTCATATTTTATTCCTCCCATTTTTTGACATTATATAAAATTTTTATAAAAATGTCAACTTAACCTTCCTTTAAATCTTGAATTGTGCGCACTTTTTGTGGACCTTCAATGTAACCGAACAGTTCTTCGATACTATCGGTAACCTTATATAAGGCAAGACAGTCTTTTCGAACGAACTTCTTTTGAACGGCAGTTTCCATCATAACGGCAAGTTCGCTATAATAATTATTAACATTAAAAAGCGCTATTGGTTTGTTATGGCGACAAAGCTGTTTAGAGGTTAATATTTCGAAAAATTCTTCGAAAGTGCCAACACCACCAGGCGCTACAATAAATGCATCGGCATTATCTTCCATAATTTGTTTTCTTTCACGCATTGTTTTTGTTTCTATAAGTTTATCGCAATTATCAAACACGCCTTCTATTTTTTCATCATCGAAAAAGGTTGGAATAACACCTAAAACATATCCGTTTCCTTGTTTTACGCCACGTGCGGCTGCACCCATAAGACCGTTTGCGCCACCACCGAAAACAAGTGAATGACCACGTTTTGTCATTTCAAGACCTAGTTCTTCTACCCTATTTATATATTCGGCATCAATAGAAAAAGACGCTGCTCCATATACACAAATTCTCATACAATCACCTCATATAAGTATTATAATCATTATACAATATTTATTACCCTTTTACAATAAAAAATCAGCCCATTTGGGCTGATTTTGGTTTAGTGTGTATCGAGCAGGCTTTTGTAAAATTCAGAATAATCTTTACGTTCTTGATTAGTAAAATCAATAGCTGTACGGGGGTGCTGATTTAAAAGACCTGTAAACATATACTGAAGGTCATATCCCCAACGAACGCCCTGTTCCCTTAATGCTGGCATATGCTTTTCGATAAACTGAAGCAAATGATAAATGTTATATTTTGGGTTTTTAAGGAAGCCTACAAGAAGCTCTACCGGGCAGTTTCCTGCGCCTCTGCCTATACCCTGCATGGTAGCGTCCATATAAGAAAGTCCGTAAGACATGGTTTCAATTGTGTTTGCGAAGGCAAGATTTTGGTTGTTGTGCGCATGGAAGCCAATTTGCTTGTTTGTGCCTTCAACGGCTGCTACATACTTTTGTGCAAGTTCCGAAGCGTTTTCGGGGTAAAGTGAGCCATAACTGTCTACTAGGTAGATAACATCTACGTTAGATTTTGCAAGTTCATCTAGCGCCTGCATAAGTTGGTCGGTATTTACCTGCGAAACCGCCATAATGTTGCAGGCTGTTTCGTATCCAAGTTTATGGAAGTGTTCTACCATTTCTATTGCTGCAGGAATTTGATGGATGTAGCAAGCGACCCTTACCATATCTATAACACTTTCGCTTTTAGGAAGAAAATCGGTTTTAAAGTCGCATCTGCCTACGTCTGCCATAACCGAAATTTTCATATCGGAAATATTGTCGCCTACGATGCTTCTAATATCTTCTTCGTCGCAGAATTTCCATTTGCCGAATTCTTCTTTACTAAACATAGATTTGCTGGCTTTATAGCCAAACTCCATATAATCTACGCCTGCGCGCACGTTTGCTCTATATAAATCTGAAACGAATTCATCTGTAAAATTAAAATTGTTGCATAGTCCACCGTCGCGAATGGTTGCATCCAGCACCTTTATATCTTGGCGAACCGACATTAAATTACCTTTTCTTTGTGCCATTTTCTTTTTTCTCCTAGTTAACTTTCGCTTTCGTGGTTTAAAGCGTTAAACGAATTATACCACTTTTTTTCTTTTTGTCAAGTTTAAAATTTTCTAATTTCTAAAGATGCATCATCTTCGCCTTTTTCTATCTTTCTTACAACAATATAGTAACTGTAGGTTTCGTTTACGGTAACCTTTATTCTATCGCCTACTTTGGCGCCCATAAGCGCAGAACCTAAAGGCGATTCTTTGCTTATAATGTTTACAAACGGGTCTCTGCGAAGTGATGTTACAATTCTTACCTGTTCTTCGGCATCGTCTTCTTCGATATAGTAGGTAACAGTATCGAAAAGTCCAACCTTGCCCTCTTCGCTTTTGGCTTCTATTACCTTTGCAGTTTTTATCATATTACGAAGGTAGCGAATACGGCTTTCGTTTTTGCCCCTTTCCCTTTTAGCAGCATGGTATTCGGCGTTTTCAGATAAATCGCCATGACTTCTTGCAAGCTTAACATCTTCTAGTATTTCGGGGCGCACTACCGTTATGCGATATTCAAGTTCTTCCTTCATTTTATCTATATCTACTTGTGTTAATTCATCAAACATTTATATCACCTATAATTTTTGTTCGGCAAAGCCGTTACCGGTTAAAACAAAGTGTGTTTTAAAGCCTGCTGCTATTAGCAATTCTTTTGACTGGTTATAGTGGCAATCAATAAAATTTTTATCGTGGCAATCGGTTGTTATAACTGCCCCGAAACCACAATTTTTAAACTCTTTCAAAAAGTCCATTTGGGGATAAGGTTGTTCCTTATATCCACGGGAAATAGCGCCCGAATTTATTTCGAACAAGGGAATTTTACCTTTAAGGCTGTGTATTGCTTCGAACCCATAATTTAAATATTCTTTTGATGATGTATCGATAAAATTTAACGTATCATTAGTTTTTACAAGAATATCAAAATGACCCAAAATATCGAAATTATGCACCGTTGGCAAAAGCATTACGTTTTCGAAATACCTTTTTGCAAACAAAAGTCCGTTGCCTCCAAAATAAGTATTAAGAATATCGGTTACTTCTTTGGCTCCCCTATCGAAACCAACCTTTTTACCATCTATATCAATATAATGAACCGAGCCAATTAGGTAATCGAACCCATCTATTGGCACTTTGGAAAAAAGTTCATATTCAAGACCTAAAAAAATTTCAATTTCATTTTTATATTTTTCTTTTAAAGCTAACACTTCTTTTTGGTAGCGAGCCTGATCGGACACCGTCATTTGATATGGGTAGTCGGAAAATTTGGTATAGGTGTGTTCAGAAAAGCCAATAGAATTAAAGCCCTTTTCTATTGCAGCTTTTACAACTTCTTCGGGAGTATCTTTTCCGTCAACGTATGTAGTATGAATATGTAGATTTTGTTTTATGTTCATATATAAGCTCCAAATAACTAAACTTCTTATATTATAAACCTTCGCTAACTTAAATGCAATATAACAAGGCTAATCTCTTACGAATAATTAACTGCGTGTCGAGGACTCCACGCCATACGTATACTCCTTCTCCGACCAAAACAAAAAAGTACCCGATTGGGTGCTTGGTTTATAGTTTGGGGTTTGGGTGGGTTTTGAGGGGTACTCTGCGTCGGTATTTTTTCGAACGCTGCGAGCGTTACCGAAAAAAATTACCTTACTCGAGACTTTGGCAGACCGCAAAGCCTAACGCGGCTTTGCGACTGCGTCGGCGAACATTTTTTGCCTTTGGCAAAAAATAGTTCTCCCCTAATACTCCTTCTCCGACCAAAACAAAAAAGCACCCGATTGGGTGCTTTCTGTTTTGGCGGAGAAGGAGGGATTCGAACCCTCGAACCACTTTTAATGGTTACACGATTTCCAATCGTGCGCGCTCGACCAACTACGCGACTTCTCCATATCGGCCGAAGACTATTATAACTAGTATTCGGCAAAAAATCAAGAGTTTTTTAATCTTTTATATACATTTTTTGTAAAAGTGTTAGTTTTTCGCCTATCATGGCGCGAAGATCGGCAGGTGCGACCACTTCGATATCGCCACCGAACTCCATTATCCAGCCAACAAGGCCTTCGCTGACAAGACCTTTTGTTCTAAAACTAAAGCGACCGTTTTCTGTTCCAATAATATGAATTTTATCGCCAAAACGGTCTATTACCTGTTCGAGTATTTTTGCATTACAAGAAAGTTCTATTTCACGCAGTTCGCCACCAAACATATTGAATGTTTTAAGGGCGTAATCTGCTGTGTCGAATCTTTCTTTATAGCTACACACTTCGCTGAAATGGCGATAATTTTCTTCGGTACATCTAACGCTTTTCATTCTATCAAGTCGTAAATGCATTAAATTATCGTACTTTTCATTATTGCCAACAAGGTAATAGTGATCTTCCATCCAAATAAGCGCATAGGGGCTAATTTTAAATTCTTTTTCGCTGACAGTTATTTTACGGTTTTCGTCAATTTTTCTTTTACGGTATTTAAGCGTTACCTTTTTACCCGTTTCGATGGCAAGACGCAGGGTATCTATGCTAAAATAGATTTCTTCGTTATCGCACTTGTTTTTATATTCAATATAAATGCTGTTTTCCCTTGCTTTTGCCTGTTCCTTAGACATCATACCTTCAAGTTTACCGACAAGTTCCCTTGTCTTTTTAGGGGTGATGAAATCTGCCGACTGAACGGCATCGGTTAAAAGGTAGATTTCGGGAAGCTCGAATTCGCGCGAAGCCAAAAAATAGCCTGCTCTTGGGGTACGGGTTTTAATAATATCGTACCCATAGAATATAAGATTTTCGATATCGTCGTATATTGCTTTGCGCTCTGCCTTAACGCCAAATTCTGCGAGCTTATCGCAAATTTCGCTTGCATTTATGGGGTTTTCTTCGTCGGAAAACTTGCGAAGGATATCTACAATATACAGAATTTTAAGTTTTGAGCCTATTCTTGCTTCCATTTTTGAACCTCCAAGATAAAATCTTCATATCCGTATATGGAATTAAGCACATCTAACAGCGAATTGGCAGGCAAGGTTGCAGGCAAGTTCAAAAATTTAGAAAGCTCTGCTCTTTTTTCTTTGGAACCTTCGCCACCCGATACACCTATGTTAAAAAGGTCGGTTTTGGTAATTTTTCTACCCTTGATTTCGGTTTTTTCGCCAATTACCCCTGCCCTTTCAAGCGCATTTAAGATAACGGCATCGTCTGTTCCTTCTACACCTAAAAGTCCTTGCGCAGAGGGTGCAGTTTTACGCTTTTCTTTGCCTAAAATTTCGGGTAAATAGACACTTTTAAACTGATTCTTTGGGACTATTTTTTCTAGATATTTCCTTATAATTTGGCCTGCATAATCGGAATCGGTTAAAATGATGATTCCACATTTTTCTGCCAAGGTTTTAATAAGGGCGCACTTTTCCTTGTCTTTAAAAACGGTAAAACCACCCGTTGTAATTATTGTGGCATCTATAATATTTTCTAGGCGAATTTTATCGTACTTGCCTTCTACGATAACGGCTTCTTTAAGTTTAATCAAGCGCTTCACCCGTTTTCATAATATAAATTAAACGAACAACAAGCTTTTCGATAGCGTTTCTTTCGTTTAGGGCATAACTTTTAAGTTCTTTTTCGGTTTTAAGTATAGCATCGAACGAAAGTTCAAGCTTTTTAAGGTCGAACTTTTTAAGGTAGCCTGCACTACGGGTTAAAAGGAAACCTTTATTACCCATTTTACATTCTTCTGCTGTTTTTTCTAAATTTTTGCCTTCGGCTTTTGCGTGATATGCACGGTACATATTAACGAAGGTTGACGCTATAGAATAGAAAACAGGCATTGTATCTATATTCATATAATATAGTTCGTCGAGCAGTTTCATAACGCCTGCTGTGTCGCCGTAAATTATTTTACCTGCTAAATCGTAAATTGAAGCTTCGACCGATTTTACACAAACGCTATCTATAATTTCTTTGGTAATTTCGCCTTCTTTAGTGTAGGCACAAAGTTTTTTAAGTTCGTTTGTTAAAAATTCAATATCGGTAGAGCAGATTTCGGTTATATATTGAGCATTTTTAGGGCTTAAAACGAGTCCGTGTTTTTTTGCAGATGCGCAAAGAAGGCGAGCAAGCTCGTCGGGGCTTTTGTGGTCTAGGCAGACAACATCTCCACCCACCTTTGTTACGGCAGAAACAAGCGCTTTTACCCTTTTTGACTTTTTAAGGTCGATTTCGTCGTTGCCAAAATAAAGAACAAAGACGCTTGTATCACATGGGTCGTTTATAATTTCTATTAAATTATCGAACTCGCTTTGAGCCGATTTTTCTATATCGAATTCGCCAAGCACAACGCACTTTCTGTCGGCCATTAGGGGAAAGCCGTTAAGTTCGTCGTAAACTTCTTGCAGAGAAACTCCGAAATTATACTTAACAAGGTTCATATCATCGTCGGGTGAAACGGTGGCAGAAATTATACGGTTTAGTGCCTGCTGTTTAAGGTAACTGTCTTCGCCACATACCAAATAAACAGGTAAAATTGCGCCGGAAGCGAGCGATGATTTTAAGGTTTTATCGTTAAGCATTTTGTTTCTCCTTTCTTTTGGAAATAAGGTATCTTGATAGTACCCTTACTAATAATATAAACGCACAAGCTATAAAAAAGCAATAAATATTTTTGTCAGGCGATACTCTTACCACGCCAAAATCATTTTTACCCATATAAGTAATAACCGATATAAAAAATTTAACAAATGCTCTTGCCAGAAAGAAACAGGGTAAAGAAATAAATTTTCCAAACGGTAAAAAGAACAGCATTATGGCAAGGACCCCTAAAACAAGGGCGCTGTTCATTGCAAATGTAACAGCCAAATTAGCTATTGGCGAAGCCAGGGCAACATAGCCGAAATAGTAAACGATTATTGGCAGTGTGCAGACCATACTGCAGGTTGCAATTACAAAAATATCGTAGGCACTTCTAAACAGTTTTCCAACACGCCCAAACCGTTTAAAACTAACGGCATCTATTAACATTTTGGAAGGATATAGCACGGCAAAGGTTGCTGCAAGCGATAACAGAAACGCCACATTGTAAAATATATACGGGTTACTGAATACGGCAACAACAATACCGAAGCCAAGCGAGCTTAATGGGTCGGTTGTGCGTTTAAAGAACCTGCCGAAAAGCATTACGAAATATGCTATACTTGCACGAAGTATGGATATATGGAAAAGGCAAACTGCCAGAATAAAAAGTGATATTGCCGAGCAGACAATAACCTTGGTTGCAAGCCTTATTCTGCCGTTTACAATATTCATCATAATTCCACAAAGCAGACTTAAGTGCATACCCGAAACCACAAGCATATGGCTAACGCCTGTTGCCTTAACGGTTTCGTACAGTTCGTTTGAAATATCGGCATCGTCCCCAATAATTAGCGCCTTTAACACGGCACCTGCATCATCTTGGCCTGAATATTCAATTGAATTTAAAATTTGGGTTCTAACATTATAAATAAAACGCCAAAACGAATATTTATTTGGGGTGTTTGAATATATCTGTGTAACATTTCCTGCAAAGTGGTAGCCTTTACCAAAATTATAGGAACGAAAGTTGTCTTGTAACGGTACAAACGTAATTTCGGCATTAATTATATCGCCAGGTATTGCATTGGTTGAATAACTAAAGGTTGTAGTAACCGTAAGACCTTCCATATCTTTATTGCTACTGTCTTTAATTTTAAGTATTACCGAAGAATATTTGTTAGAACTATAACCAATATCAACAATTTCTGCCGTAATTTCGGCCGAACTACCCACCAACTTATTTGTTTTATTTTCTATGAAAACGCCAAGGGATACCACCCTAATAAGCAACATAATAAAAATAAGGGCGAGTATAACGCCCTTATTTTTCTGATTAGAATTTCTAAAAAACAAAAACAAAATAAGCACTGCAGTAAGCAAGATAACGGCTCCTGCAAGCAAGGTATTGTTAAGCGCCACAAAGGACGCTACCAACGCGCCTATGCCTATTATTACAAACGGACGATACATTTATTTGAAGAAAAGTGGAAGTTTTTCAAGGAAAATAATATCGGTACGGTCTGCTGCATCGCCTTCGGCAAGAACAGCACAAGCTGCTGCTTCAATACCACCTGCTTTAACAAGTAAATCGCGAATTGAAGCTAAAGATTCGCCTGTTGAGATAACATCGTCTACAACAAGAACCTTTTTGCCGTTAATAAGGTTAGCTTCGTCTTCGCCAAGGTATAAGTGTTGTTCTCTTTGGGTTGTTATGGAATGAACAGTAACTTCAATTGGTCTGCCCATATAAACCTTTGTGCCTTTTCTTGCGACCACATAGGGTTTGCCGGACTGACGAGACATTTCATAAGCTAATGGGATACTTTTTGCTTCGGGGGTTAAGATGTAATCGAACTCGGGAACCTTTTTAAGAAGTTCTGTTGCCGATGCAACTGTAATTTCGGTATCTCCAAAAAGGATGAACGCAGCAATATCAAGGCTATCGGACACAGGGAAAAGCTTTAAGTTTCTTTCACATCCTGCGATTTTCATGGTATAAAATTCAGACATAACTAAATTCCTTTCTTAACCCGGAGGCCACTGAAGATTTCTTCTGGCAAGAAGGTGGAAGTGGATATGACCTACTGTTTGTCCACCGTCTTCGCCACAATTGTTAACTATTCTATAACCGTTTTCAAGGTTTTCCTGCTTTGCAATTTTAGCTGCTGCTTCGAAAACCTTTGCAATAAGATGACTGTTACCTTCGTTTATTTCGTTTGCAGATGCTATATGCTCACGTGGGATGATTATTGCGTGGAAGGGTGCTGCAGGAGCTATGTCTGCAAAAGCATAAACGGTTTCGTCTTCATAAATTTTGGTGGAAGGAATTTCTCCTGCCGCTATTTTACAAAATAAACAATCCATATTATTCTCCTATCATAGCAGAAATTATATCTTTTGCAGCATTTACAGCGTCATCTGCTTTAGATACATCTTTACCACCAGCCATTGCACTATCGGGCTTGCCACCACCGTTACCACCTGCAAGTTTTGCAACTTCACGAACGATGTTTCCGGCATTTGCGCCCTTTGCAATTGCATCTTTACCTGCTGCTGCGCAGAAGGTTAACTTGTCGCCATTAACTGCAGCAAAAAGGCAAACTGCGGCAGGATTATCGCCCTTAACCTTATCGCACATTGTACGAAGGTCGCCGGGTTGTGTGCCGTCGATACGAGCAGTAATAATTTTTACGCCGTTTACATCGAGCGCTGCTGCCATTAAATCGGAAATTTTGGAGCCTGCAAGTTTTGCATTTAAGGCTTCAATTTTTTTGTCTTTTTCTTTAAGCTCGCTTGTTACTGCGCGTGCTTTAACTGCAATTTCAAGGGGATTTGCACTCTTAATTGCATCGGCAGTATCTTCGATAATGCCCTTATATTTATTTAAAAGGTCTAAAACATTTGCGCCTGTAACTGCTTCTATTCTGCGAACGCCTGCAGCAACAGAAGATTCGGACACGATTTTGATAAGGCCGATTTTTGCAGTATTATCTACGTGGGTACCACCACAAAGTTCGGTAGAGAAGCCTTTAGCGTCTACAACGCGAACAACATCGCCATACTTTTCGCCAAAGAGTGCCATTGCGCCAAGCTTTTTAGCTTCTTCTATTGGCATTTCTTTGTTTTCAACGGTAATGCCTTCTAAAATTTTGGTGTTAATAAGGGTTTCTACTGCGCCGATTTCTTCTGCTGTAAGTGCAGAGAAATGTGTAAAGTCGAAACGAAGTACAGCATCGTTTACAAGCTGACCTGCCTGTTCTACGTGGTTGCCAAGAACCTGACGTAATGCAGCCTGAAGAAGATGTGCTGCAGTATGGTTTCTGCGAATTGCAGCTCTTTTTTCGTTGTCGATAGTAGCTGTAACGGTATCTCCAACAGAAACCGAACCGTTTTCAACTTCTACCATGTGGGTAAATATGCCACCTGTTTTTGTGGTGTTGGAAACTGTAAGGGAACAAGTAGCGCCCGACATTACGCCTGTATCGCCTACCTGTCCACCACCTTCGCCGTAGAACACGGTTTTATCTAAAACAAGAATTGCCTTGTCGCCTTCGGCAGCTGTTTCTGCCATTTCGCCACCAATTACAATTGCCTTAACGGTAGACTGGCAAGAAATATCGGTATAACCTAAAAATACAGTATCTTCAACGCCTTCGAAAGAAATTCCATCGCTCTTCCAAGATTCAGAATCGGAAGCGCGTCTGCCTTCTCTTGCTCTTTGGCGCTGTTCTTCCATAAGCGCTTTAAAGCCGTCTTCGTCTACACTCATATTCTTTTCGGCAAGAATATCTTTAGTAAGGTCGAATGGGAAGCCATAAGTATCGTAAAGCTTGAATGCATCTTCTGCAGAAAGGGTGCCACCACCCTGTGTTAAATCTTCAAGCATTGAAAGACCAAGGTCGATTGTTTTTGCAAACGCCTTTTCTTCGTTGGCAATAACCTTTAAGATAAATTCTTTACGGCTTTCAAGTTCGGGATATGCGTTTTTGCTTTCTTCAATGGCAACCGTTGCAGTTTCGGTTAAGAAAGCACGTGTAATGCCAAGAAGTCTGCCGTGGCGTGCTGCACGGCGAATAAGGCGACGAAGTACATAACCCCTGCCTTCGTTAGATGGTACAACACCATCGCATATCATAAAGGTTGCACTACGGGAGTGGTCGGTAATAGCACGAATAGAAATATCGTTATTTTTATCTTTGCCGTATTCCTTACCTGCGATAGCACAAACGGTATCTAAAATTCTTTTAACAGAGTCTACTTCGAACATATTGTCTACACCCTGCATTACGCAAGCAAGACGTTCAAGACCCATACCTGTATCTATATTTTTGTGTTCGAGTTCGGTATAAGTGCCGTCGCCCATATTATTGAACTGTGTGAACACGTTGTTCCAGATTTCCATATATCTGTCGCATTCGCAACCGGGTTTACAGTCGGCAGAGCCACAACCGTACTTTTCGCCACGGTCGAAATAAATTTCGGAACAGGGGCCACAAGGACCTGTGCCGTGTTCCCAGAAGTTATCTGCCTTGCCAAGCTTTACAATTCTGCTTTCGGGTACGCCGATAACATTGGTCCAAATAGCGTAAGCTTCGTCGTCTTGTTCGTAAACAGATGGCCAAAGAAGTTCTTCGGGAATTTCTAAAGTTTTGGTTAAGAATTCCCAAGCCCACGGAATAGCTTCGTCTTTGAAATAGTCGCCAAACGAGAAGTTACCGAGCATTTCGAAGAAGGTACCGTGGCGTGCTGTATGACCCACACGTTCAAGGTCGGGTGTGCGAATACATTTTTGGCAGGTGGTTACCCTGTTTCTTGGTGGGGTAACTTCGCCTGTGAAATATTTTTTCATTGGCGCCATACCAGAGTTTATAAGTAAAAGTGATTTATCGCCTTGGGGTACTAATGGGTAGCTTGGTAAGCGTAAATGACCCTTGCTTTCGAAAAAGGAAAGGTATTTTTCTCTTAAATCGTTAAGTGAAGTCCATTGCATATTTCTTTCATCCTTTTTTGCGCCTATTAACGCATTTTAATACAGAATAATTATATA
The DNA here is from genome assembly GCA_017387475.1 of Clostridia bacterium. GTDB lineage: Bacteria > Bacillota > Clostridia > Oscillospirales > Acutalibacteraceae > SFWF01. Next base: position 16,826 of record JAFOFE010000067.1, read on the forward strand.
TATAAATTCATACAATTTTGAAA
>JAFOFE010000068.1 GCA_017387475.1 Clostridia bacterium
CCTTTTTTCTTGCGAAAAATAAAATAAAAAAGAACCAACCTTGTGGTTGATTCTTTTTTATTTTGGTCCGAGTGACAGGAGACTCTGCGTCGGCATTGTTTTGACCACTCCGGTGGTACCCAAAACAATTCGCCTTACTCGAGACTTCACAGTCCTAAAATGCTGTCGCGCATTTTAGGCTGCTTCGACGCCCCTTAACGCAGGTTCGACTCCTTTTTCTTGCGAAAAATAAAATAAAAAAGAACCAACCTTATGGTTGATTCTTTTTTATTTTGGTCCGAGTGACAGGAGTCGAACCTGCGGCCTCTTGAACCCCATTCAAGCGCTCTACCAAACTGAGCCACACCCGGATACGTCATTTAACGCAAATGTGATTATATCACACAGGCTTTTAAAAATCAAGTAAAAATTTCAAAAAACAACCGATATTTTTAATATCGGTTGTTTTGATATTATTACATACCTTCGAAGCCAGATTCAACAAGCTCTACAAGAGCATTTAAAGCTGCTTCTTCATCGGAACCATCTACGATAATTCTGATGTTTGTACCACCAACGATACCAAGAGAAAGAACGCCGAGTAAGCTTTTTGCGTTAACTCTTCTTTCTTCCTTTTCTACCCAAACAGTAGACTTAAATTCATTAGCCTTTTGGATGAAAAAGGTTGCAGGTCTTGCGTGGAGACCAACTTGATTGCTGATAACTACATCTTTAACACACATAAACATACTCCTTTAACACAATTATATTGTGGGTTGTTATCTATTTTTTCTAATTATACCACAATATATTCATCAGTCAATTGCTAAACAACAAGTTCTAACAATAATATAATTGACGGCAAAATTCAACCTTTTAATTTGTGCAAATTGAACAACAGGTTGAATAACTTTTATTCATTTGAGATACTTTCATCTTTTAGTTTTTGAAGAAACTGTTTTTCCTTTTTGGAAAGCTTTGTTTCGTCTAAAATATCGGGGCGTCTTTTATATGTTTCTTCTATGGCTTTTTCTCTGCGCCATTTTTCAATATTTGCGTGATGACCCGAAAGCAAAACATCGGGGACTTTTCTGCCCATCCATTCGTCCGGTTTTGTGTACTGTGGATATTCAAGCAGACCGTCGAAATGGCTTTCGTCTGTAAAGCATACTTCGTCTGCCAAAACGCCGGGAAGCATACGGCAAACTGCATCGGCAACGGTTAAGGCAGGAAGTTCTCCACCCGTAAGGACAAAATCTCCAATAGAAATTTCTTCATCTACAATTTCGTCTATTACCCTTTGGTCAATTCCTTCGTAATGGCCACAAAGAAGTACTACGTGCGACATTTCGGACAGTTCTTTTGCCCTTTGCTGATTGAAGGTTTTGCCTTTGGGACTTAAATAAATTAGATGTGGTTTTTCTTCGGTTTCGGCATTATAAAGTGAACAAAAACAATTATAAATTGGGGCAGCCGACATAACCATTCCCATTCCACCACCATAGGAAGTATCGTCCACTTTGTTGTGTTTATTGCCCGAAAAATCGCGAATATTTACACAATTAAGTTCTACCTTGTCCGCCTTTCTTGCGCGGCCAATAATGCTTTCGTTAAGCACGGTTTCGCACATTTCGGGGAAAAGGGTCATAATACTAATTTTCATCGGGGAAAATTCCTTTCAATGGGCTAATAACAATTGTTTCGTTTTCAATATCTACCGAAACTACAACTTCATCTATTGCAGGAATAAGGTATTCGTTTTCGTTATCTTTAATGTGCCAAACATCGTTTGCGCCTGTTTCGGAAACGTCGGATAAAACGCCAAGCTTTTTAGATGTTTCTTTATCGAAAACCTGACAACCGATAAGGTCGCAAATGAAATATCTGCCTTCTTCAAGCTTGGCATCTTTTCTATCCATATAAAGAACCTTGTTTCTGTATTTTTCGGCTTCTTCGATAGAATCTATTCCCTTAATAGCAGCAATTACAACGTTGCCGTGTGGGGAAGATTTTGTGATATTAAGCGCTGTTTTTCCTTCTTTGTCGAGATACACTTTTTTTAGGCCACAGAAGAATTCCGGCGAATCGCACCATGCTTGGATGCGCACCATTCCACGAACGCCGTGTGTACCAACGATTTTTCCTGTTTCAAGAAATTTATTTTTCACATTTATCACCTATATTTAAAAGCATAAAGCTATAATATAAACTAATACCCCCATATAAAAATGGGGGTTGTTTTTGCAAAAGCAAATTAGTCGATTTCAACCATAACCTTTTCGCCGCTACGGTTTGCAGCAGCGCGCATAACAGTACGAATAGCCTTAGCTATTCTTCCCTGTTTGCCGATTACGCGGCCCATATCATTTTCGGAAACGTGAAGATGATATACAACGATACCTTCTTCGTTTACTTCGTCAACCGATACGGTTACCTGCTCGGGTTCTTCAACGAGACCAGCAGCAATAGAAACCAATAAATCTTTCATGGGAATTGCCTCCGTTCAATTAGATGATATTGGACTTTTTGAGGAGAGCCTTAACGGTATCGGTAGGCTGAGCTCCGTTAGCAATCCACTTCTTAGCCTTTTCGCCATCGATGTTTACTGCAGCAGGTTCCTTAGTAGGATCGTAAGTACCGATTTCTTCGATGAAACGACCATCACGAGGATAACGAGAATCTGCAACAACTACACGGTAGAAAGGAGCCTTTTTAGCACCAAGTCTGCGAAGTCTGATTTTAACTGCCATTTGAATACACCTCCAAATTTTTACTTTATATAATTAAGAGAAAACTCTTGATTAACAAAAATTACATTCCGGGGAAGCCTGGGGGCATTCCACCGGGCATTTTCATATTGCCAAAGCGACGTTTTGCGTCTTTGCCGTTCATTTGTTTGAACATTTTTTTCATTTGTTCGTACTGTTTCATAAGCTTGTTTACATCTTCAACAGTTACGCCTGCACCTGCAGCAATTCTTTTACGTCGTGATGCATTTAAAAGGTCGGGCTTTGCTCTTTCCTTCTTGGTCATTGACTGAATGATAGCTTCGGTACGAAGCATTGCACGTTCGTCGATGTCTTCGTCTTTAATTTTATTCATACCGGGGACCATAGCAAGAAGGCTTTTAATATCGCCCATCTTTTTAATTTGTTGGAACTGATCTAAAAGATCGTTTAGGTCGAACTTGTTTTGTTCAAGCCTTTTAGCTGTTTCGAGCGCCTTTTTTTCGTCGATTTCGGTTTCAACCTTTTCGATTAAAGAAAGCACATCGCCCATACCTAAAATACGGGAAGCCATACGGTCGGGATGGAATTCATCTAAATCGTCAAGCTTTTCGCCAACACCGGCATACATAATGGGTTTACCTGTAACTGCACGAACTGAAAGCGCAGCACCACCACGAGTATCGCCATCGAGCTTGGTTAAGATAACGCCTGTGATTTCGAGAATTTCGTTGAAAGATTTTGCAATGTTTACCGAATCTTGACCGACCATTGAGTCGATAACAAGAAGGATGTTGTCTACTTCAACCGATTTGGTTATACGGCGAAGTTCTTCCATAAGTTCGGTATCTATGTGAAGACGGCCTGCTGTATCGAGCAGCAAATAATCGTGGCCGTAATCTCTAGCATAGTTTACTGCTTGTTTAGCAGTGATTTCGGGTTTTTGTGTGCCCTTTTCGAAAACGGGAACACCAATTTGTTCGCCAAGCACTTTAAGCTGGTCTATTGCAGCAGGACGATAAATATCGCAAGCAGCAAGCATTGGACGGTGTCCTTTAGCCTTAAGGTGCTTTGCAAGTTTTGCAGCGTGGGTTGTTTTACCTGAACCCTGAAGACCACAAAGCATAATTATTGTTGGAATGCGATTTGCAGTTTTAAGACGTACCTGTTCCCCACCCATAAGTTCGGTTAACTGGTCGCGTACAATTTTAACAACCGTTTGTGCAGGGGTAAGGCTTTCCATAACCTTTTCGCCAATGCACTTTTCGGCAACTGTATTAGTGAAATCTTTAGCAACCTTGTAGCTAACATCGGCTTCGAGTAATGCTAAACGAATTTCGCGCATTATTTCTTTAACATCGCCTTCGCGAAGTTTTCCCTTAGAGCGAAGTTTTTTGAAAACACCGCTAAGTTTGTCTGACAGACTCTCAAAAGCCAACCGTTTCACCCCTTAAAGTTTATCTATTAAGCTTAAAATTTCGCTAATATTGTTTGTTTTTGCAGCAGCTTTTAGGTCTGCTATGACCTTACAAAGACCAAGCTTTTCTTCAAATTCAAAAAGTTGTGCTTCGCTTCTTTTAACGAAATCGCTTACGCCTTGACGGGTTATACCCTCGTTTTCGGCGATTTCGGAAAGAGAAAGGTCGTTATTATAGTATCCGTCAAGAATTCTTTGTTGCTTTTCGGATAAAAGGTTTCCGTAACGGTCGAGCAATTCGGAAACATAAAAATTTGCAGCCAAAACGAACACCTCTGTCAAGATATTTTCTTGCCTTTGGTATATTACCACACAAGATACCCGTTGTCAAGTATTTTTCTTTACATACATAATTTTATTGAAAAGTTCGGTAAAATATAATATAATTATTTTATTAATTTATTATAGGATGAAAATAATGCGATTTATTAGAATAATATCTGCCATACTTTCGGCAATAATTCTTTGCAGCTGTTTTACTGCATGTGGCGAAGATTACAAGGAAGCCTTTATTTATATTGATTTTGATGCTAAACCCACTAGCCTTGACCCACAACTTGCAGACAGCGATGAAGAACTTACGGTTGTACGCTCTTTATTCGATACCCTGCTTCGTTACGATGAAAACGGAAATATAGTTTGTTCGGGTGCAGAGTCTTACACTAAAGAAGGCAACACATACACCTTTAAGTTAAATAAAAAAGCAAAATGGGTAGATGGCGACAACCTTACTGCTAACGATTATGTTTTTGGTTTTAGACGTGCAGTTGACCCCGAAACAAAAGCACCCTTTGCAAACTCTTTGTTTTCTATTGTTAACGCCAAGGACATTTATAATGGAAGCAAAAGCGTTTCTGCGCTTGGCGTTACAGCTATTGACGATTACACCTTGAAAATTGAACTTACAGGCAATGATGCTGAATTTGAAAAGGTGCTTACCACTGCCGTTACAATGCCTTGCAACGAAAAGTATTTTACAGCCTGCAAGGGTAAATACGGTCTTACACTTGACACAACCCCTTCTTGTGGTTCTTATTATATAAGACAGTGGCTTACCGAAACCAAGTTTTTAATAAGACTTGCAAAAAACCTTGATTTTAAGGGTGCATTTGAAGCAAATTCTATGCGAATTTACTTTACCTGTGGCGAAGACAACGCTATTGATATGCTAAACCTTGACAATACCGATTTAGCTTATATTTCTACCGATGAATATACCGATATAAACTCGGCAGGTTTTAAGGTGGTTTCGGTTGAAGATACCTGCTACACTGTATTTTTAAGTGAAAGAATGGATGCAGATTTAAGACGCGCATTTTTATCTTCAATAAGCAGCGATACCTTTAAGGATAATCTTTTAGCTAATCAACGAGTTGCCGAAACACTTTACCCCGATATTTTGGCAGCAAACGGCGCTACCAAGGCAGCTGATGTAATTACACACGATATTACTACAGCTTTGGATATTTTTGCAACCAAAACACTTGAAGGTGTTATTCCTGAAAATATTTCAATTAAATACCCTGCCGACACAACGGCAGAATCGGTTGCTCGTTCATTGGCAGCACATTGGCAACAAACGCTTAGTTGCTTTATGAACATTGAAGAAACACCAATTTATACCGTAAGGGATATGTTCTTTAGCACATATTACGATATTATTATTATCCCCTTCTCTGCCCCCACAGGTACCGTTTCGGCATACAACAAAAAGCTTGGCTTTGAAGACAGCACCCCTTCGGCTATTAGCGAAGAATTATTTGGAAATTACAGATGTTATCCCCTTTATTTTTCTTCACTTAATGTAGCCGCCGGCGCTAAAATTCAAAATTTAGATGCAGCTATGCAGGGTGGAATTATTGATGTTTCAATACTAATTAAAATGCAATAAAGAAAGCGATGGTTTAACCATCGCTTTTTATTTTATATTATTATGCAGACAAGACCGTTGCAGCCTTCGTTTATAACGCGTTCTATGGTTTCTTGTATACGAAGTCTGGCATCGCCCGGCATACGAGATAATTTGGTGTTAAGCCCTTCGTTAACAAGTTCGAAAAGCGATTTTCCGAAGATGTTTGAATCCCAGATTTTTGTGGGTTCATCTTCAAATTCCGAAAGCAGATATTTAATTAAATCTTCGCTTTGCTTTTCGCTACCGACAATAGGGCTAACTTCGGTTGTGATATTGGCGCGCATCATATGAATAGACGGTGCAGATGCACGAAGTCTTACGCCGTATCTTCCACCTTGGTGCATAATTTCAGGCTCTTCTAAAGAAAGTTCTTCGGTTCGTGGCATTACTATACCGTAGCCTGTCGTTTCAACCTCATCTAGCGCATTTTTCACTCTCATATACTCTTCTTTAATTACTGCAAGTTCGCTTAAAGTTTCCATTAAATCTTTATCATCCTTAATGTTAAGGTCGGTGTTTTCGGTAATTACCGAATAGAAAAGTTCTCTTTTAACCGATAACGAATATTCAGCCGAGCCAACACCCAGATTTATGTTGTTCATCTTTACGGTTTCGGCATTTTTATTATCTTTAAGAGCATCTTCAAGACCAATTAAATCTTTTATTATATTTATGTTTTCAAATACATTTTTAACCGTTTCGTTAAGACTTTGGCGAAGCCAATGTTCAAGCGGTAATGTATTTATCCAAGCAGGAAGTGTTATGCAAATTTCTTTTACGGGGAATTGATAAAGAATTTTCTTTAAAATTTCTTTTATATCATCTTCATCTAGTTCCAAACAGTTTACAGGCATAACAGGCACACCGTATTCTATGCAAAGACTTTTAGCAAGGTTTTTTGCTTCTGCCGACTTTGGTTCCTTGCAGTTAAGCATAACAACAAACGGTTTATTAATTGCCTTAAGTTCATCTACAACACGCTTTTCGGCTTCTTTATATTCGTGTCTTGGAATATCGCCTATAGAACCATCGGTAGTTACGACAAGACCAATTGATGAATGTTCGTTTATAACCTTTTTAGTACCAATTTCGGCAGCCATATTAAATGGAACAGCCTCCGAGTACCATGGGGTCATTACCATACGGGGATTATCTTCTTCTATGTAGCCTAGTGATGACGGCACTATATATCCCACACAGTCAATAAGCCTTACGCTTAAGTTGGCGTTGTTATCTAGTGTTATATTAACTGCGTTTTCGGGAATAAATTTAGGTTCGGTGGTCATAATTGTTCTGCCCGAAGATGATTGTGGGAGTTCATCGATTGCACGCTCTTTGATATATTGCTCTTTTATATTGGGAAGCACAAGCACATCCATAAACTTCTTTATAAAGGTAGATTTGCCTGTTCTTACAGGTCCTACGACACCAATATAAATATCTCCACCTGTTCTGGCTTCAATATCTCTGTAAATACTTGTATCTGCCATAAAAAAATCCTCTTTTCGTTTTACTTTCTATGAAAGTGTATGAAAGAGGATTTATCTTTATTACTGTTTTTTCATTTGTCTTATAAAAAAGAATACTGCTACCACTAAAAAGGTTATGCCGTAGCCTAAAACCCACCAAAGATGTGGCAGCGCTTTGGTAAAGTTGCCGTTTAATATAGCGCGCTGCATTTCTACGGTGTGTATAAACGGAAGCAGGTCGGCTATAGTTTTAAACGTGCCCCCTACAAGCTCTATATCGAACCAAATGCCCGAAAGCCAAGCCGAAAGATTTGTAAGTAATGCTCCACAAATACCACCTACCTGTTTATCGTTAAACAGGCTTCCACAAAGCAGACCTAAAGCAATATAAAGCAAGGCGCTTGGTATAATGAATATAACGGATAAAAGGATGTTAACATTCATTTTAAGGCCAAGTATAATTGCAGCAACATAGCAAACTATACTTTGCAAAACTGCAATAGGTATTATTGGCAGTGTATAGCCTAATATGAAATCTAATGGTTTCATTGGGGTTGTATATAACCTTTGAAGAAATGCGCTTGTTCTATCTTTTGAAATAATTGTTGCAGAAAAGAGCGTTAAAAACGAAAGACCGAAAACTGCAATACCTGGCGACAGGTGCTGTATTTCGAACAGGCTTACAGGTATATTTGCTTGAATTGCGCTTAGAAGGAAAATAAGCGCTAGTGGGAAGCCCAGACCGAAGGCTAGGTTAATTGGGTCGCGTAGTAATTCCTTTGTATTTCTGCCCATAAAGGCTAACATTTTCATATTGCTTCACCCCTTACTATGCGCACAAAGGCTTCTTCGAAATTTTCGGTTTTAGCATATTCTTTTATTTTTTCTGCTGTATCACATATTAATAGCTTTCCACTTTTCATAATTGCAATTCTGCTTGATAAGGCTTCGGCTTCTTCCATATAGTGTGTTGTAAGAATTATTGTAATTTTACCCTTTAAGGCACGAATAATATCCCAAAGGTCTGCACGTGCAAGCACATCAAGCCCAAGAGTTGGTTCATCTAAAAACAAAATTTCGGGTTCACTTATAAGTGCTAAAGCAATGCTTAGTCTTCTTTTATATCCACCCGACAGTTTTGCTGCCTTTTTATTTATAACAGAATCTAGGCCTAGAAGCCTGATTTGCTCGGCTACCTTTTGGTTTGTTTTTTCTTTTGGAAAGCCATAAATGCCACATATAAGTTCAAGATTTTCACGAACGGTTAAATTTGGTGCTACGGCAGTTTCTTGTGGGGAAACGGCTATTATAGATTTTACAGCATCGGCTTCTGTTGTTATGCTTTTTCCGTTTAAAAACGCATCGCCACTATCTGCTTTTGTTAAACAGGAAAGCATTTTTATTGTTGTGGTTTTGCCTGCGCCATTTACTCCAAGCAAGGAAAAAAGTTCGCCCTTTAAAATGGTTAAAGACAGATTATCTACGGCAACAACATCTTTATATTTTTTGGTTAGGTTTTCAATTCTTATTGCTTCCATTTATTTTTCCTCGGCAAGTAAACGTGAACGTATACCTTGGTATACATCACTTATCATTTTGCTTATTGCTTCTTCGTCAAGTGGTAAAAATGATGTTGCAAGCATTGTGCCGATACCGTGAACAAACACCCACATTTCAAGATGCATAAGCGTTGCTTTTTCCTTATTAATATTATGACTTTTTGCAATTAATTCGACAGATTCGTTAAAGTCGGGCGAAGGAGAAAGGTCTTCGCTAGTTCTATTACGCATAAAAAGAAGTTTGAAAAGCTCTTTTTCTTCCCTTGCAAAACGAATATACGCCATACCAAAAGCCTTATATTTAGGATATTTATCACTTTCGGTTTCGGCTTTTAAAAAACCTAGATAAATTTGGTATGCAGCAAAAATTGCAGCTTCTTCTAATTCTTCCATAGATTTGAAATTTGAAAAAATTGGTTGTGTTGAGCAACCGAGTGTAGATGCCAAGCTTCTGGCATTAACTGCTTCTACGCCGTTTGTTTTTACTATATTAAGCGCTGCATTAATTATATCTTGTTTATTTACTTTTGCTTTGGGTGGCATAGGTTTCCTCCATTAAATAACACTTGTTATATATCATTTGTTATTTTATCATAAGTTTCCTGCCCTGTCAATAAAAAAACTCCCTTTTAAAAAGGGAGTTTTTAAAATTATTTGAAGTATTTAACAGCAGATTCGAACATCTTCATATCGTAGTTGCCGTCTACATTCTTGTAAAGGCCTGCGCCGATACGCTCGCTATGACCCATTTTACCGAATACTCTACCGTCGGGTGAAGTGATACCTTCAATAGCGCAAACAGAATCGTTGGGGTTGAAGAGAATATCTGCAGTTGGGTTGCCTGCAAGGTCTACATACTGTGTAGCAATTTGACCGTTTTCAGCAAGTTTCTTTACAAGTTCCATATCGCAAAGGAATTTACCTTCGCCGTGAGAAATGGGAACATTGTAGATATCGCCTACATTTGTAGCAGCAAGCCAAGGAGACTTGTTAGATGCGATACGTGTTTGTACCATTCTTGACTGATGGCGACCGATTGTATTAAAGGTAAGTGTTGGGCAATTTTCATCGGTATCGATGATTTCGCCGTAAGGTACAAGACCTAACTTAATGATAGCTTGGAAGCCATTACATACACCTGCCATTAAGCCATCACGGTTTTTAAGGAGTTCGTTAACCTGTTCTTTAACAGCGCCTGCACGGAAGAATGCAGTTATGAACTTACCTGAACCATCGGGTTCGTCGCCACCCGAGAAACCACCGGGGATAAAGATGATTTGAGATTCTTTAACCTTATTAGCGAAAGCAGCAACAGAATCTGCAATGCCTTTAGATGTTAAGTTATTGATAACGAAGATTTCGGGTTCTGCACCTGCATCGCGCATTACCTTTGCAGTATCGAACTCGCAGTTGGTACCCGGGAATACGGGGATAAGAACCTTTGGTTTTGCTACCTTGATAGCAGGAGCAACACGAGTTTCTGCACTATATGAGAAGGCAGGAATTTCTTCGCCTGTTCCCTGTTTAATGTTTGCAGGGAATACCTTTTCTAACTTTTCTTCGTAAACTTTTTGAAGGTCTTCGGACTTAATGCAATTATCTTTATAGAATACTGCATTTTCTTCCATTGTAACACCAAGATATTCGCCAACTTCGATATCTTCATTGAGTTCAAGAATGAATGAGCCGTAGTTATAGCCGAAGATTTCGTTCATAGGAACATCGTCAGCAAATGCGAAGCCTACACGGTTACCGAAGGTCATTTTCATAACAGCTTCTGCAACACCTCCAAAGGTAGGAGTATAAGCAGCAACTGCTTTGCCTGAAACGATAAGGTCATTAACAGTTTTATAAACTTCAAGCTGGCTTTCTGTTACAGGAAGACCGTCTTTATCGTAATTAGGTTTAACAATAACAACCTTATGGCCTGCAGCCTTAAATTCGGGAGAAACGATATTTTTAACATCGTCTGTTGTAACAGCAAAAGAAACTAATGTTGGTGGTACGTCGATATCTTCGAAAGAACCACTCATTGAGTCTTTACCACCGATAGCTGCGATGCCGTAATCTACCTGTGCTTTGAATGCGCCAAGGAGTGCAGAGAAAGGTTTGCCCCAACGCTTTGCTTCTTTTCTTGGACGTTCGAAATATTCTTGGAATGTAAGATATACATCTTCGAATTTAGCGCCTGCAGCGACAAGTTTGGAAACCGATTCTACAACAGCTAAATATGCGCTGTGGAAAGGACTCTTTTCGGCAATATAAGGGTTGTAACCCCAAGCCATTAAGGATACTGTGTTGGTATGAGCCTTTTCGACAGAAACCTTATTAACCATTGCTTGAATTGGTGTTTGCTGATATTTACCACCGAAAGGCATAAGAACTGTACCTGCACCGATGGTGGAGTCGAAACGTTCGGAAAGACCACGTTTAGAGCAAACGTTAAGGTCTGCGGCTAACTTCATATATTCATCTATAAAGTTTTCGCCAATTTCTTTGTCGAACTTTTCGGGTTTAACAGTGTGAATTTTAATGTGCTTTTCGGCACCGTTAGAATTTAAGAATTCGCGAGAAATATCTACAATAGCCTTGCCGTTCCAGTTCATAACAAGTCTGGGTTCTGCTTGAACTCTTGCAACAACTGTAGCTTCAAGATTTTCCATTTCGGCTAATTCTTTAAAGCGTTCTACGTCGCCGGGTTCTACAACAACTGCCATTCTTTCTTGAGATTCGCTTATTGCAAGTTCTGTACCATCAAGACCGTCGTACTTTTTAGGAACAGCATTAAGGTCGATAACAAGACCGTCTGCAAGCTCGCCAACAGCAACAGATACACCACCTGCGCCGAAGTCGTTACAACGCTTAATAAGTAAGGATGCTTCCTTATTTCTGAAAAGACGTTGAAGCTTTCTTTCTTCGGGTGCGTTACCCTTTTGAACTTCTGCGCCACAAGACTCTAACGAATCTAAAGTGTGAGATTTAGAAGAACCTGTTGCGCCACCACAACCGTCGCGACCTGTACGGCCACCTAAAAGAATAACTATATCGCCATCTTCGGGGCGTTCACGGCGTACATTTTCGGCAGGAGCAGCAGCAATAACTGCGCCGATTTCCATACGCTTTGCAACATAGCCATCGTGATAAAGTTCATCTACCTGACCGGTTGCAAGACCGATTTGGTTACCGTATGAAGAATAACCTGCTGCAGCAGTTGTAACAATTTTACGTTGGGGAAGTTTTCCTGCCATTGTTTCGCTAACAGACTTTGTTGGGTCTGCTGCACCTGTTACACGCATTGCAGCGTAAACATAGCTTCTACCTGAAAGGGGGTCACGAATTGCGCCACCGATACAGGTAGCTGCACCACCGAAAGGTTCAATTTCGGTTGGGTGGTTATGTGTTTCGTTTTTAAAGAGAAGTAACCAATCTTGCATTTCGCCTTCAACATTTACCTTTATTTTAACGGTACAAGCGTTGATTTCTTCGGAAGCGTCGAGATTGGGAAGCTTGCCTTCACGACTTAAATATTTAGCAGCAAGAGTACCGATATCCATAAGGTTGATAGGCTTTGTTCTGCCGATTTTTTCACGAACTGCAAGATATTCTTTGTAAGCTGCTTGAATGGTTTCGTCTTCAAACTCAGCTTCGTCGATAGTGGTTAAGAAGGTTGTATGACGGCAATGGTCTGACCAATATGTATCTATCATACGAATTTCGGTAATAGTTGGATCTCTGTCTTCAGACTTGAAATAATCTTGACAGAACTTAATATCGTCATTATCCATTGCAAGACCGTAATTCTTAACGAAATCTGCAAGGCCTTGCTCGTCGAGCTTTAAGAAGCCTTCCAACGTTGCAACTTCGGTAGGAATGTCGTAAGAAGCTACAAGGGTTTCTGCCTTTTCTAAAGATGCTTCACGGCTTTCAACGGGGTTGATAACGTATTTCTTTATTGCATCTACATCAGCATCGGATAAATCACCATAAAGAACATAAACTCTTGCTGTTTTAACAAGTGGACGTTCGCCCTGACTGATGATTTGAATACATTGTGCTGCAGAGTCTGCACGCTGATCGAACTGACCGGGAAGGTACTCTGTTGCGAAAACAATACCACCTTCGGTATTTTCAATTTCTTCGGTTACGATATCGAGCTGGGGTTCGCTAAAAACGGTTTTAACAGCGTAATCGTAAAGGTCTTTTTCAATATTTTCAACATCGTAACGATTAAGAAGACGAAGTTCTTTAAGACCCTTTATTTGAAGCAAAGAAACTATATCGTTTTTAAGGGCTTTTGCTTCGTTTGCAAGAGCTTCTTTCTTTTCTACATATACTCTATATACCATTTGTTTTCTCCTTATTTGAGAGCTTTAATAGCTTTTTGTCCGATATCGCTTCTATAGTATGCGTTATCGAAGGTTACCTTCGGAACTTCCTTATACGCTTTATCTACTGCAGAAATTAAGTCATCTGCAACAGCTACAACACCAAGTACACGTCCACCTGCTGTAAGCACCTTGTCGCCGTCGAGTTTAGCGCCTGCAACATAAACTTCTGCTTCGCAGTCTTCTGCAACCTTAATTTCGAAGCCTGTTTCGTACTTGCCGGGATAGCCACGTGACGCCATAACAACACAGCAAGCAGCCATATCTTTAAATTCAACCTTTATATCGGAAAGGGTTTCATTTCTAACAGCCTTCATAACTGTTAAAAGGTCGGTTTTAAGTAATGGTAATACAACCTGTGTTTCGGGGTCGCCAAAACGGCAATTGTATTCGATTACCTTAGGACCGTTAGGTGTTAACATAAGGCCGAAGTAAAGACAACCTTTAAAGGTTCTTCCCTCTTTATTCATAGCATCAATTGTGGGAAGGAAAATTGTTTCCATACAAACCTTTGCTATATCTTCGGTGTAATAGGGGTTTGGTGCTATTGTGCCCATACCACCTGTATTTAAGCCTTCGTCGTTATCGAGCGCGCGTTTGTGGTCCATTGAAGAAATCATTGGAACAACGGTTTTGCCGTCGGTAAAGGAAAGAACCGAAACTTCGGGGCCTGTTAAGAATTCTTCAATAACAACATTGCTGCCCGATTCGCCAAACACCTTATCTTCCATCATAGACTTAACGGCATCTACTGCTTCTTCACGTGTCATAGCAATTATAACACCCTTACCGAGTGCGAGTCCGTCTGCCTTAATAACTGTGGGAATTGGCGCAGTTTCTAAATATTTTAAAGCTGCGTCCACATCGGAAAACACTTCGTAAGCTGCTGTTGGAATGCCATATTTTTTCATAAGGTTTTTAGAGAAAACCTTACTGCCTTCGATAATTGCTGCAGCTTTGTTAGGACCAAAGCAATGAACACCGATTTCTTCAAGTGCATCTACGCAGCCGAGCACTAACGGATCGTCGGGGGCAACAACGGCAAAATCTATACCGTTTGCTTTAGCAAATTCTACTATTGCAGGGATATCTTTTGCGCCGATAGCAACACACTGCGCATCGTCCTTCATACCACCGTTGCCGGGAAGTGCATAGATCTTTTCAATATCTTTATTTTCGTTTAGTTTTTTTATGATGGCGTGTTCTCTGCCGCCGCCACCTACTACCATTATTTTCATAAGTTTTATCCTTTTTATATTAGTGGTGGAATAATCTCATTCCGGTAAATGCCATAGCCATTGAATACTTGTTGCAGCAGTCAATTACAACATCATCACGGATAGAACCACCGGGTTCTGCAATATAGGAAACGCCACTCTTCTTAGCACGTTCAATATTATCGTCGAATGGGAAGAATGCATCGGAACCAAGTGCTACACCTGTAATAGTATCGAGATATGCTCTTTGTTCTGCCATTGTGAATGGTTCAGGCTGAACGGTAAAGTATTTCTGCCAATTTCCGTCGGCACAAACATCTTCTTCGTTTTGGTTGATATAACCGTCGATTACATTATCTCTGTCGGGACGGCCAAGTGTTTCTTTAAAGGGAAGGTTTAACACCTTGTCGTGCTGACGGAGCTGCCAGGTATCTGCCTTGCCACCTGCAAGACGGGTACAATGTACACGGGACTGTTGACCTGCGCCAACACCGATAGCCTGTCCGTCTACTGCGAAGCATACAGAGTTTGACTGTGTATATTTAAGAGTGATAAGCGCAATGATAAGGTCGCGAACTGCGCTTTCGGGCATATCTTTATTTTCGGTTACGATATTGGTAAGAAGTTCTTTGTTAATTTTGAACTCGTTTCTGCCCTGTTCAAAGGTAATACCGTAAACCTGTTTCTTTTCTTGAGCATAAGGAACATAATTGGGGTCGATTTTAACGATGTTGTATGTTCCCTTTCTTTTAGATTTAAGAATTTCAAGTGCTTCGGGTTCATAGCCGGGTGCGATAACACCGTCGGATACTTCGCGCTGAATCATACGAGCAGTGGTAACATCGCAAACATCGGAAAGTGCTACCCAGTCGCCGAAAGAGCACATACGGTCTGTACCACGAGCGCGAGCGTAAGCGCAAGCTAACGGAGATTCATCGAGTCCTTCGATATCGTCTACGAAGCATGCTTTTTTAAGCTTTTCGGGAAGGGGTAAACCGATAGCTGCAGATGTGGGGCTTACGTGCTTGAAAGATGTAACTGCAGGCATACCTAAAGCTTCTTTAAGTTCTTTAACAAGTTGCCAAGAGTTGAAAGCATCGAGGAAGTTGATGAAGCCCGGACGGCCGTTTAAAATTTCGATAGGAAGATCTTCTCCGCCTTCCATAAAAATTTTAGCTGGTTTTTGGTTAGGGTTACAACCATATTTAAGTTCAAATTCTTTCATAACTTTTACCTCAATTATTTGTTCTTATTAATTATGATTTCGGTAGGCTCGCTGCCGTCTAAAGGAATTTGACGAACAAAGAGAGATACCTTATTATCTTCGTTTAAGTTTTCCCAACAAATGTCAGCAAGTTCTTGTGCTGTATTAGGAAGCGCTACTTCTTCGGGTTCACCAAAGAAGGAAGGAATTGGGTTGCCATCGCACTTATAGGTGTGAATGAAATGACCTATGCCATTTTCGGGTGCGTTGTAGTTGAAGAAATATCTTCTGCAAGATTCCCCTCTGCCATCTGCGCTTTTAAGAATAGACATTTTATAAGCGAATGTGTTGCGTGGGAAGCAGTAATAAAGGATGCCCGAAATTCTTGGAGTGAAGTTAGGTTCATCGTCTTCGAATTCACGAATGTTGCAAGCTTCTTCGAAACCGTAGTGATGTTCGCCTGCATTAATACAATCGTAAATGGTGTTTGTTTGGTCACCATTTGTGATAATATCGATGTTGCCACCCTTTGTAGTAAGATAAGGATTATAAATGATAAGATGTGGGTCGGAAAGTTTAGATTCGTCGAAAGCCTTTGTTCTCATACCACCGTCAAAACGTTCGAAAATACGGTTACGGCTGTTAACGCTTCTGCCCATAATAAAATATGCTATCATTGCAGATTTGCCGTCGGCAGACTTACCGATAACAATTCCACGTCCCGGATAGGAATTTTCTGAAAGTAATGTTTTTAAATCATACATTGCCATATTATCACCATTATCCTTTAATTTCTTTTGAAACTTTTTCTACCGCCATAGGAAGAATTTTCCATTCGGCTTCTTCCATTACCCTTCTTTGTAGGGTTTCGGGGGTATCGTCTTCTTTTATGTAGACTGCCTTTTGCATTATAATTTTTCCACCATCGGGAATTTCATTTACAAAATGAACTGTAGCACCTGTAACCTTAACACCGTAACTTAACGCCGCTTCGTGAACGTGAAGGCCGTAGAAGCCCTTGCCACAGAAAGACGGAATTAATGATGGATGTACATTTATAATGCGATTAGCAAAATGAGAAGTGAATTTTTCACTTAAAATGCACATAAAGCCTGCTAGAACGATTATATCGATTTCGTTTTCTTCCAAGATGTTTATTAAAGTATCTTCGAATTCGCTTCCAAGCACCTTTTTGTTGCAGACAACAGCTGTTATATTTGCTTTTTTAGCACGTTCTAAAGCGTAGGCGCCTTCGTTATTAGAAACAACAAGTTTAATTTCACCTGAAGAAATAATGCCACTGTGCTGCGCATCTATTAGTGCTTGAAGATTTGTGCCGCCACCTGAAACAAGAACGGCAATTTTTGCTTTATTAGACATTTTTAGTGCTCCTTACTCGAGGATAACTCCCTCGTCGGATTTTACGATTTCACCAAGTATGTAAGCAGTTTCGCCGTTAGCATTTAAAATTTCTACTGCTTTTTCGGCATCTTCCTTGCTTACTACAACGCTCATACCAACGCCCATATTGAAGGTGTTAAACATATCGCGTTCAGGAATGTTGCCTGTTTCCATAATAAGCTTAAAGATAGGAAGAATTTTAACGTCTGCCTTTTTAATTTTAGCAGAATATCCACTAGGTAAGCTTCTGGGGATGTTTTCGTAGAAGCCACCACCTGTAATGTGGGATACTGCCTTAACGTCAACTTCTTGCATTAAAGCAAGCATAGATTTAACGTAAATTTTTGTAGGAGTAAGAAGGGTTTCACCAAGAGTTTTGCCACCAAATTGTTCGGTGTATGCATTTAAATCGGCCGATTCAATATCGAACACCTTACGAACAAGTGAGAAACCGTTGGAGTGAACGCCTGTGGAAGCGAGAGCAATAATAACATCGCCTTCGGAAACCTTGTTGTTATCGAGAATTTTTGATTTATCTACAATACCTGTGCAGTAACCTGCAAGGTCGTAATCGTGTTCGGGCATAAGGCCGGGATGTTCTGCAGTTTCGCCACCGATAAGGGCACAGCCTGCTTGTACACAACCTTCGGCTACACCACCAACGATAGCAGCAATTTTTTCGGGGAAGTTTTTGCCACAAGCAATGTAGTCAAGGAAGAAAAGTGGTTTAGCGCCACAGCAGATAATATCGTTAACGCACATTGCAACTGCGTCGATACCGATAGTGTCGTGCTTATCGAGAAGCTGTGCAAGCTTAACCTTGGTACCACAGCCGTCTGTACCTGCAACAAGTACGGGTTCCGAAATTCCTGTAAGGTCAAGACCGAAGCAGCCTCCAAAACCACCTACATCATCGAGGCAACCTTCGTTTTTGGTGCGAGCGATGTGTTTTTTCATAAGTTCAACAGATTTATAACCTGCAGTGATATCAACACCTGCAGCAGCGTAGCTTTCAGACATAGATTTGTTATGCATAATATTTATTCCTTTCGTCTATATAGTAAGACTTAAAGTTTGAGGATAAATAGTTCGTAGTGCCGTCTGCAGACAGGATGCTGTATGTAGATACCGCTTCTGTCAAAGCCGAGTGCTACGGGCTATTTAGTCCAAACTTTTTATTCCTTTCCGTTCCAGCAATATGTGCAAAGTTTGCATTTGGGAAGTCCTATTGCCTTTATAATTCCGTCTAAAGACTGAAACTCAAGTGATGTGAAGTTCATTTTTTCGCAAATGGTATCACGAAGTTTTTTGCCTCTTTCGGTTGTTGCATCGATGTATTCATCGATATATTTAACGCCTTCGGCGCCTTCAAGTTCGAAAATAGTCTTTCGCGCGATTAGGTCCATATCTCCGTTTGAGCTTGCAAAGTTAAGATATTTGCAGCTATACATTATTGGAGGACATGCCGAACGTATATGCACTTCCTTTGCGCCATTGTTGTAAAGAAACTCTACAGTTTCGCGAAGTTGGGTGCCACGAACGATTGAATCGTCTACGAAGAGAAGTTTTTTATCTTTTATTAGTTCAGGTACGGGAACCTGTTTCATTTTAGCAACCTTACTTCTTTCGGTTTGCTTGGTAGGTGTAAAGCTTCTTGACCAAGTAGGTGTGTATTTAATAAATGGTCTAGCATAAGGTGCTTTACTGTTATTGGCATAACCGATAGCGTGGGGTACGCCTGAATCGGGCACGCCTGCAACCGAATCAATTTCCTGTGCCACACCGTTTTTACGGTCTTGCTCGGCAAGGATCTCACCATTTCGGCAACGCATAACTTCGACGTTTACACCTTCGTAAGAAGAAGTAGGATATCCGTAATACGACCAAAGGAAAGAGCAAATTCTCATTTCTTCTTTAGCTTCGCTTACAACCTTACATTCATCTGCTGTAAGTTTCACTATTTCGGCAGGGCCTAGTTCTTTATAATCTTCATATTCTAACTTTTGATATGCGAAAGATTCGAAAGAAACACAAAAACCGGTTTCTTTTTTGCCAACAAGAACAGGTATTCTGCCAAGTTTATCTCTTGCAGCAATTATTTTACCTTTTTCGGTAAGAATTAAAATTGATGCAGAACCATCAATTTGTTCTTGTGCAAAACGAATACCTTCTACAAAGCTTTCTTTTTGATTGATAAGCGCTGCAACGATTTCGGTGTTGTTTATGCCACCACCATTCATTGCAAGAAACTGTCCGCTATTGTTTAACAGATACTTATCTATAAGTTCTTGGGCGTTGTTTATGGCGCCAACAAAACAGATAGCACATGTGCCATGACGGGAACGAACGAGAAGTGGTTGTGGGTCGTAGTCGCTTATACAACCAATAGCTGCTGTACCCTTTGTATCGTCATACACGTGTTCGAACTTAGTTCTAAAAGGTGAATTTTGAATGCTGTGAATTTTGCGTTGCATTCCAAGCTCACTATCATATGCGGCAATGCCTGCACGGCGAGTGCCTAGATGGGAATGATAGTCGGTTCCAAAAAAGACATCCGATATAGCGTCTTCGTGTAAGACCGCACCAAAAAAGCCTCCCATAAATACCTCCTGAAAATAACCTAATTAATTATACTGTTTTGCAACATTAGCATCTTTTGCAAGAACTGCTTCGGCATCGGCCTTTCTTTTAGCGTCTAACTTTTGTGCGAGTTCGTCATCTGAAAGGCTGATTATTTCTGCTGCAAGGAAAGCTGCATTTGCAGCACCGTTAATTGCAACGGTAGCAACCGGAATACCCGAAGGCATTTGAACGGTAGATAATAAAGCATCGAGCCCGTCGAGAGAACACTTAATTGGAATTCCGATTACGGGAATTGTAGTGTTAGCTGCAATTGCACCTGCAAGGTGTGCTGCCATACCTGCTGCACAAATGAAAACGCCAAAGCCGTTTTCACGAGCACCAAGAGCAAACGCTCTTGCCTGTTCGGGAGTTCTGTGCGCAGAGTAAATGTGAACTTCGTAAGGGATGCTAAAATCTTTAAGCACATTTATTGCTTTTTCAACTACCGGAAGGTCGCTGTCGCTTCCCATTATTATTCCAACTTTTTTCATTATTATTCCTCCATAAAACATAAGGACAGTTCGACCCCTAAAATCAGGTTGAACTGCCCAGACGGTCGACATTTTGCGGTGCTTTTGCTTCCACGTGGTGAACCACTTATCCGTCAGTTACAAAAGCCCGAAATGGACATAAAAACTTTACGCCACAATACATTACATATTTTATCATTTTTGACACAAAAGGTCAAGAAAAATAACCTTATATTTTATATATAAATTATGCTTTAAAAATGAAAAAAAATATGTTATAATGTGCGAAAATATTATTTTATTAAGTGGAGATGTTTAATTTAATGGCGCTTGAATTCAGAGCAAGACTTCCCTACCCTAAAGATATTAAAGAACAGTATCCTTTAAGCAGCGAAGTTATTGAAAAGAAAATTAAAAGAGATAGTGAAATCAGACAGATTTTTACAGGTGAATCTAATAAATTTATATTGGTTATCGGTCCTTGTTCTGCAGACAACGAAGAAGCTGTTATGGACTATATTCACAGGCTTAAGGTTTTGCAAGAAAAGGTTGATGATAAGGTACTTATTATTCCAAGAATTTACACCAATAAGCCACGCACTACGGGCGAAGGCTACAAGGGTATGATTCATCAGCCCGACCCCACAGAAAAGCCTGACCCAATTAAAGGTGTTCTGGCAATTCGTAATCTTCATACAAGAGCAATTGCAGAAACCGGTTTTTCTTGTGCAGACGAAATGCTTTACCCTGAAAACTACCGTTATTTAGACGATTTGTTAGGTTACGTTGCTATTGGTGCTCGTTCGGTTGAAAATCAACAACACCGTTTGGTTGCAAGTGGAATGACTATTCCTGTTGGTATGAAGAACCCCACAAGTGGCGATTATACTGTAATGCTTAACTCTATTACAGCAGCACAACAGGCTCACGATTTTATTTACAGAGGCTGGGATGTATCTTCCACAGGTAACGAGCTTGCGCACGCAATTCTTCGTGGTAGCGTTAACAAACACGGTCAAGCAATTCCTAACTACCACTATGAAGATTTAATTAGACTTTATGAGGTTTACGGCAAGAAAAACCTTAAAAATATGGCTGTAATTGTTGATACAAACCATTCAAACTCTAACAAGCAATACCTTGAACAAACACGTATTGCGAAAGAAATTTTACACAGTATGCGCCACAGCCAAGATATTAACCGTATGGTTAAGGGTCTTATGATTGAAAGTTATATTGAAGATGGCGCACAAAAAATTGGCGAAGGCATTTACGGCAAGTCAATTACCGATCCCTGTCTTGGTTGGACAAAAACCGAAAAATTAGTTTTAGATATTGCAGATTTACTGTAAATTAAAAGAAGTGTGTACCGAACGATACACACTTCTTTTTTATAATTCTGCTATTACATCTACTTCAACAAGCACGTTTTTAGGCAAGGTTTTTACTGCTACACAAGAACGAGCAGGCTTACCTGTAAAATATTTTGCATAAACGCCGTTGAATGCAGCGAAATTATCCATATCTGAAAGGAAGCACATAGTTTTAACAGCTTTAGAAATATCAGTTCCTGCTGCTTTAAGCACTTCTACAAGATTTTTGCAAACCTGTTCTGTTTGTTCTTCGATGGTTTGGGCTTCGATAGCGTTTGTTTCGGGATTTATTGCAATTTGACCCGAAGTGAAAACAAGATTTCCAACCTTTACTGCTTGGGAGTATGGTCCTAATGCTTCGGGCGCATTTTTTGTGTAAATTATTTCACTCATAGTAATTCTCCTTATACCAATTTATAGCCTGCATTTGTTAAAGCATCGGTAATTTCTTTAATATGGGCAAAGTTTCTTGTTTCAAGAACAATTCTAAGGAAGCAACCGTTAATATCGGAGCCTTCGCCTGCTCTTTCGTGATGAACGGATATAACATTACCACCCTTATCGGCAATAATGTTTGAAACACCTTTAAGCTGACCCGGTTTATCCACAAGTTCAACAAGAAGCGAGCAGTTTCTGCCCGAACGGGTAAGACCACGTTTAATTACACGGCTTAAAATTGTAACGTCAATATTACCACCCGACACTATGCAGACAACCTTTTTGCCTTTAAGGTCAATTTTATCGAACATTACAGCAGCAACAGATACTGCGCCTGCGCCTTCTGCTATCATTTTGTGTTGTTCAATAAGGGTTAAAATTGCAGTTGCAATTTCGTCTTCGGTTACTGTTACTATTTCATCTACAAATTCATTAACATATTTGAATGTATTTTCACCGGGTTCTTTAACTGCAATACCATCGGCAATTGTAGAAACGCTTTCAAGACGTTCAATTTTACCGTCTTTAACAGATTTATACATACTTGGAGCGCCTGCAGCCTGAACGCCGATAACCTTAACGTTGGGGTTAAGTTTTTTAGCAGCAAGGGCAACACCTGAAATGAGGCCACCACCTCCGATAGGCACAATAATTGCGTCTACATCAGGCATTTCGCTCATAATTTCAAGTCCGATAGTTCCCTGTCCTGCAATAACATTTTCTGCATCGAAGGGATGAATAAAGGTATAACCTTTTTCATCGCGAAGGCGAAGTGCTTCGGCATAAGCATCATCATAAACGCCTTCAACCATTACAACTTCTGCGCCGTAGCCTTTGGTTGCTTCAACTTTAGAAATTGGAGCGCCATCGGGAAGACAAATTACAGATTTTATGCCATATTTTGTTGCTGCAAGGGCAACACCTTGTGCATGGTTTCCTGCAGAGCAAGCAATTACACCCTTTGCCTTTTCTTCATCGGAAAGTTGTGAGATCATATAGCCTGAACCACGCACCTTGAAAGAACCTGTAACCTGCAGGTTTTCGGGTTTAAGCCAGATATCAACATCGGGATTAATTGCAGGTGCTTTAATAAGGTCTGTATGTCTTACAACGCTTTTAAGCACATGTGCAGCATGATAGATTTTGTCAAGAGTAACCATAAAATCCTCCAAAAAATAACGCCCCTATGTATAAACATAGAGGCGAAGAAATTAAATCTCCGTGGTACCACTCTAATTGCTGAGGTCAGCCACTTTATGCGTACTTTATTATACGCTTTTCCTTTAACGCAGGTATTACGGATTGCTTACATAGACTAATGCCGTTCAGCTTTCAACTCAAGGGTGATTTTTGTGTTTTCGTCATATCGCCTTGCACCAAACGGCAACTCTCTGAAAATCGGGCAAACACAACTGTCCCTATCACAGTTTTTGTGAGGTTATTATACCATTTATTGAATTTTTGTCAATAATTATTTAATTACGCGAACACGAATAATGTTTTCAACAGCCATAAGTTTGTCTTCGATACCATCGAATACTGCTTCAACATCGAGTAATGTATAAGCATAGTCGCCTTTTGATGCATTCTGCATATTGTGAACGTTAATGTTCTGATCGGCAAGTGCAGTTGTGATTGCAGAAATGATACCGGGAACGTTCTTATGGATAACGCATACACGAGCATCGCCGTTTCTTGCCATAGAAACAGCAGGCATATTAACAGAGTTAACGATGTTACCGTTTTCAATATAATCGATAAGTTCGTGAGCAGCCATATAAGCGCAATTGTCTTCAGATTCGGGAGTAGATGCGCCAAGGTGAGGAATTGCAGTAACGTTTTCTACGCCAATCATTTCGTCGCTTGGGAAGTCTACAACATATGCTGCAACCTTGCCTGTACCTAATGCTTCAATCATATCGTTAGAATCAACAAGTTCGCCACGAGCAAAGTTAAGAATGCGAACGCCATCTTTCATTGTAGCGAAAGCGTCTTTATTGATGGAGCCTTTTGTTTCTTTAGTGCAAGGAATATGAAGAGAAATATAATCGCAATTAGCGTAAATTTCAGCTAAATCGTCGCAATATTTTACGGTAGAAGAAAGGTTCCAAGCGTTTTTGATAGAAAGGAATGGGTCGTAACCATAAACCTTCATACCAAGTTTTTCTGCTGCATTAGCAACAAGAACGCCGATAGCGCCAAGACCTACTACGCCAAGAGTTTTGCCCATAATTTCGGGTCCAACAAAGTTGCCCTTGCCCTTTTCAACCATTTTGCCAACCTGATCGCCATTGCCTTTAAGAGTTTTAGCCCAGTCGATAGCGGCAGCAATTTTACGTGAAGAAAGCATAAGACCTGCAATAACAAGCTCTTTAACAGCGTTTGCATTTGCGCCTGGAGTATTGAAAACAACAATACCTTCTTCTGCGCAACGGTCGCAAGGAATGTTATTTACACCTGCGCCTGCACGAGCAATTGCAAGAAGAGATTTGTCGAATTCAACATCGTGAAGAGCTGCAGAACGAACAATTGCGCCAACAGGAGCTTCTACTTCATCACCGATAGTATATTTTGTTGCATCGAATTCATTTGTAGCAACGGAAGAAATTTTGTTGTAGGTTTTAATGTTATACATAAGTTTACCTCCGAATATTTTAGCATGCTAAAGCCTATTATTATCATTATATTACGAATTTTTAAAAAGTCAATAGAAATTGTTAAAATTTTAGCAAAGATGAATTCAATAAAACAAGGCTTATCTGTCAAAAGACAGATAAGCCTTGAAATATACTATTTAAGCAATCCAAGCACCAGAATCAGCAAATCGATACGAATAACCATCAATTAACTGCCAGCCAGTCTGCATTACTCCACCATAATTCATATAATACCAAGTGCCGTTTATTAACTGCCAACCAGTAGCCATTCCGCCCCAATCATGCATGTAGTACCAAACGCCACCAACAGAAACCCATCCTGTTGCCATATTACCACCGGAATAGAAGTAATACCAAACGCCACCAATATTTTTCCAACCAGTTACCATTGCGCCTGAATCAGCAAAGAAATACCAGTTACCACCAATTAATTGCCAGCCTGTAGCCATTCCGCCCCAATCATGCATGTAGTACCAATTATATCCGTCATAATACCAGCCTGTTACCATATTTCCACTTGGAGATAAGTAGTAGTAAACTCCACCATCATATAACCAGCCTGTCTTCATATAGCCAGAAGCATCGAAATAGTACCAGTAACCATTATCTGAAAGCCATTCGTTGTAGCAATAGTTTCCGTTAGACTTTACATAGAACCAACCATAATCGTTCTGATTCCAACCATAAGATACGCTATAACCTTGATACAAATAAATTGTATATTCGCCGTAGTTAGGAGATGTGTGCCAACTTCCGTATGAATAGTATTCAGAATAAGTTTGGATTGTGTAATAGCCTGTAGAATAACCAGTAGTATCCCAAGTTAGAGTGTAATCTACGATGCTGCTATACGAACTAGTAACAGTTTTTTCTTTTGATGCAACTACATCACCATAAATATCAGTTATGAAAACATAATATTTTTCATTGTTGTATTCACGGTACATAGTGAATTCAAGTGTATTAACAGTATTTGTGTAAAAATAACTGCTACTGTTGTCGAAAGACATCCACGGATAATCTGTATAGTTGTTTGCCGCAGACGCGCTTGGTGCTGCAACTGTGAAGATACACAAGAACATTGCCAAGCATAAGATTAAAGATAATATTTTTTTCATAATTTCCTCCTACGATTTGAAAAATTTGCATTACATATTGAAAAAAATACATAGCATAGATATATATTACACCCACAAACGTTTTTTGTCAATGTAACAAATCAACTAAACTTTAGTACTTTAATTAACTACATTGCACAAATTGTACTATTTTGTATAAAAAAAGGATGTATCTTGCGATACATCCTTTAAATTAATTCAAGTTATGAATTATTCGTTGATAGCGGTAACAACGCCGGAACCAACGGTACGGCCACCTTCACGGATAGCGAAGCGGAGACCTTCTTCAATAGCGATAGGAGTGATGAGTTCAACATCCATAACAACGTTATCGCCAGGCATGCACATTTCAGTTCCAGCAGGAAGAGAAATTACGCCGGTAACGTCAGTTGTACGGAAGTAGAACTGAGGACGATAGTTGTTGAAGAAAGGAGTATGACGGCCGCCTTCATCCTTAGAAAGTACATAAACCTGACCACTGAACTTGGTGTGGGGGTTGATGGAGCCGGGCTTACAAAGAACCTGACCACGTTCAATGTCAGATCTCTGAACACCACGGAGAAGAGCACCGATGTTATCGCCTGCTTCAGCGTAATCGAGAAGCTTACGGAACATTTCGATACCAGTAACAACAGTTTTAGCTCTTTCGTCGGTAAGACCGATGATTTCTACTTCTTCAGAAGTACGGAGCTGACCACGTTCAACACGGCCGGTAGCAACGGTACCACGACCAGTGATGGTGAATACGTCTTCGACAGGCATAAGGAAGGGAAGGTCTGCCTTACGGTCGGGAGTAGGAATGTAGCTGTCAACAGCATCCATGAGTTCAGCGATAGGAGCATACTCAGGAAGAGAAGGATCGTTGTCAGCAACGAGAGCCTTATGAGCAGAACCCTTGATGATAGGAGTATCGTCGCCGGGGAATTCATAAGTGTCGAGTGTTTCACGGATTTCCATTTCAACGAGTTCGAGAAGTTCTTCGTCGTCAACAAGGTCAGTCTTGTTCATGAATACAACGATGTAAGGAACGCCTACCTGACGAGCAAGGAGAAGGTGTTCTTTAGTCTGAGCCATAGGACCGTCAGTAGAAGCGATAACGAGGATAGCACCGTCCATCTGTGCAGCACCAGTGATCATGTTCTTAACATAGTCAGCGTGGCCGGGGCAGTCAACGTGTGCATAGTGACGAGCGTCGGTCTCGTATTCTACGTGTGCGGTATTAATTGTAATACCACGCTCTCTTTCTTCGGGAGCCTTATCGATGTTTGCATAGTCTTCGAACTGTGCTTGACCTTTAAGAGAAAGGTACTTAGTGATAGCAGCAGTAAGAGTGGTCTTACCATGGTCAACGTGACCGATGGTACCAATGTTTACGTGGGGCTTGGTTCTTTCAAATTTTGCCTTTGCCATTTGGAATTTCCTCCTTAAATTTAACAAATAAAAACTTTATAGAGTCTTCGCATTACATTGTAACAAAAAAGACTTAAATTTTCAAGTATTATTTTAACAAGAATTAATCTTTCTTAGCTCTTGTAGAAATAATCTTTTCAGCGATGCTCTTTGGAACTTCTTGATAACCATCGGGTTCCATTACATACTGACCACGGCCCTGTGATTTAGAACGGAGGTCGGTAGCATAACCGAACATATCGCTAAGGGGTACACGAGCATTGATTTGCTTTGCACCAGTTCTGTCTTCGAAAGACTGAATCATACCACGACGAGAGTTAAGGTCGCCGATAACGTCGCCCATATACTCTTCGGGAACGATTACTGTAACCTTCATAACGGGTTCTAAGAGAACGGGGTTAGCTTTTCTTGCAGCTTCTTTGAATGCCATAGAACCGGCAATCTTAAATGCCATTTCAGAAGAGTCAACTTCGTGGTAAGAACCATCATAAAGTGTTACCTTAACGTCAACTACGGGGTAACCTGCAAGCACACCTGCGGTAAGAGCGCCCTGGATACCAGCGTCTACAGGACCAATGAATTCCTTAGGAATGGAACCACCGGTAACAGCATTGATAAATTCATAGCCTTTACCTGTTTCGTTGGGTTCGAGCTTAATCTTAACGTGACCGTACTGACCAGAACCACCAGACTGACGCTTATACTTGGTTTCGTGGTCAACGA
>JAFOFE010000069.1 GCA_017387475.1 Clostridia bacterium
AGCAGGTTGCAGAAGCTGTTCAGGTAAGCGTTAAAGATAAGGTTCAAAGCATGACAAGTAATGCAGTAACCAAGGTTAACGTTCACGTTGCAGCTGTAGACCTTACCGAAAACACCGAAGATTAATTAAAATGCATTAAAAAAAGACCTCGTCGAAAGACGAGGTCTTTTAGTTTAAATTAGTCTACAAAGTAAACAACAATATCTCTTCTGCCAAAGTTAACACATTGGCTGTGTGTATCCATAAATAAGTCCATGTCTGCGCGTTCGCCGTAAATAAATCCACCGGTGTCTGCCGCAATTGCATAACCGTAAACATATTTACCGTCTGCCGAAACAATGTACATTTTTGTTCCGTAAGGAATTTCGTTAGGGTCAACTGCAACGTAACCGGGTGTAGGATATTTACCGGTTGCCATGGGGTTACCTGTATGTGTGTATGCAGTTGCACGAAGTGTAACTTTAGAACTATAGGTAACGGGAACACCGTTTGCATCAAGAACTAAAGTATCGGGTGCATCAAGTTTAGAAATGCTTGCAACATCATCTGCCTTTGTGAAAAGGTTAGAAAGATGTGTAGGAATGTTTGTGCCTACAACGGTAGTCGCATCAATAGCAAATTCGTTAACGGTTTCGCTTAAAATGGTGTAAGCAACAGCAACACCGTTTACGTATTTTACAGAATAGGTTGTGGTTTTAGAACCAACCTTACCGGGTTCTGTAAATTTAACGTTTGCATCGTAGTCCGAAGAATACACAACTTCTGTTCCGCAAGGAATGGTTTCGGTGTAACTTTCGGTAACAAAATCAACGTCGGTAAGCTCAACTGTTTCGCCACCATATAAATATGTGTTTAAAGGAAGGCTTACGCTATCGTGTTCGTCGAGTACAATACCAAGTTCTTCAAAAGCTTCAGCTAAAGTACCTTGGGTAACAGTAAAGCTTTCGGTACCTTCGCCCTTTTTAATGTTAAGGGTAATAAGGTAATTAATGTGTACCTTGGTTGAAAAAATATGATTTGTAATACTTACTATGCTGTAATTTTTGTTGGGTAGAGAAATTTTTGCAAGTGCTGCAGGAATATCGGAAGAGATACCCGATGTGGTGTAAGATGTAGCACCGTCGAAAATTGTAACTGTATGAGCCGAGCAAACAACGGTAAGCATAATTGCTGTTATTGTAAGCACAAGGCTTATTGCAGCGGGAATATTTCTCTTAATAAGATTTGCAGCACTTTTAATGAAACCATTTAACTGCTGCTTTGTTTTTAGTAACATCATAAACTCCTTAGATTCGTGTCCCAAAGGGGCGTTTTCGGTAAGTCAATTTCAGTTCTTGGGTATTATAGCTTCGTTTTTTACATATGTCAAACTAAAACAAGGGGTCTAATTTGTGCAAAATGCATAAAAATTACAAATAAATTACGAAAAGTTACAAGTCTGTAACCGTTTTACGCCCTTTTTTACCCCCATTTTTTTGTGCAAACATACAAAAAACCACCTTAAAAACTCCCCGCAAGCTCGAAAAGGGGGTAAAAACCAAGAATTAACATATATTTTAAGACTTAAAAAGATTTACAAAAAATACGCTATATGCTAAAATCTATACATATAATATATCCATTTTTTAGGGTTTATATTCCAATTTATAAGGGGGGAATAGTGTGGCAAAGGTAATGGCAGCAATGTCAGGCGGAGTAGATAGCTCGGTGGTTGCTGCAATTTTAAAAAATCAAGGTCATAATACTTTAGGTGCAACCTTAAGACTTGTAGAAGACGGTGGCGTATTATCTAAAGAAGTTTTACTTGCCAAAGAAGTATGCGAAAAACTAAATATCCCACACAATGTTTACGATATGCGTGAAGATTTCAGAAAAGAAATAATTACACGCTTTATAAATGAATACGAAAATGGGCTTACCCCCAACCCCTGCGTTGAATGTAATAAGTATATAAAGTTCGGTGGTTTGCTTGAAAAGGCAATAAACGAAGGTTGCGACTATATAGCAACAGGCCATTATTCTAAAATATCTTTCAATAACCAAACAGGCAGATATGCAATAACCAGACCAAAAGATTTTAAAAAGGACCAAACCTATGTGCTGTGGCAACTTTCGCAAGAACAACTTTCGCATATCCTTATGCCACTTGGCGAGCTTACTAAAGAAGAAGTAAGAGAAATTGCTACACAGTACGGCTTTTCTTCGGCAGGCGCTAAAGATAGTCAGGATATTTGCTTTGTCCCCGACGGCAACTATGCAGCATTCATTCAGTCGCACACAGGGGTAAATTTTGAAAAGGGAAATTATACCGATATATATGGCAAGGTTTTAGGTCAGCATCTTGGACATCAGTGCTACACAATTGGCCAAAGAAAAGGTCTTGGCATTGCGCTTGGAAAACCACAGTTTGTAATTTCAAAGGACCCCGGCACCAATAATGTTGTACTTGGCGACGAAGAGCATATTTTTAAAACTCATATATATATAAAGGACATCAATTTTATGGCACAGGAGTATCCTAAATCAGATGTTTCTTGTACTGCAAAGCTTCGTTACAGCGCAAGGGATGAAGAATGTATATTCCACCCCATATCCGAAACCGAAGCAATGCTTGAATTTAAAAAGCCACAACGCGCAGCAACACCGGGACAGTCGGCTGTGCTTTATTTAGACGACATTCTGCTTGGTGGTGGAAAAATCGTTAAGGGAGAATAATAATGGATATTAAAGTTCAAAAAACAATACAAGCCTTAAAGGCTAACAATATGGAAGTTTTCTATGCCGAAAAAAAGGAAGATATTGTAGGCATAGTTAAAGAACTTTTAAATAAAGGCGATACCATTTCCTGTGGTGGTTCGGTTACCCTTCAAGACTGTGGCGTAGATAAGCTTATGCGAAACGGCGACTACAACTTTTTAGATCGCACTAAAACCGACAATGTCGCTGCCCTTTACCGTGAGTGCTTTTCGGCAGATGCTTATATAACTTCGGCAAATGCAGTAACACAAAACGGCGCGCTTATTAATGTAGACGGCAACGCAAACAGGGTTGGCTGCATTGCATTTGGGCCTAAAAAGGTAATTTGCATTGTGGGCGCAAATAAAATTGTTAAGGATGTAAAAGAAGGCTTTAATAGGGTTAAAACCGTTGCTGCACCAAAAAATGCTGTGCGTTTAGGTTTAGATACACCTTGTAGCAAGCTGGGTCATTGCATTTGTGTAGATGGCGATATTACCGACGGCTGCAACAGTCAGTTCCGTATATGCTCACAGTATGTGGTTTCGGCTTATCAAAGAGATAAAAACAGAATAAAGGTTATAATTACGCCCGAAAGCTTGGGTTATTAAACTTAAACACCTCACATATATTTGTGTGAGGTGTTTTTTTATGAAAAGGATAATTGCTGTAATTTTATCGTTGGTATTGTTGTTTAGCCTGCCGCTTAATGTAGGTGCAGTTCGTGTTGCTACCGAATATGTTGGTGCCGACCTTGAAAGTCCACTTGAAGAAAATGTTCAGGCAAGCGCTAAAGTAGGCGAAAGATTAGATATAAATGCAAAATCGGCAGTTTTAATGGAATACAATACAGGCAAGGTGCTTTACGAACAGGATGCAGACCAAAAGCTTGCCCCTGCATCTATAACCAAGGTTATGACCCTTATATTAGTTATGGAAGCGCTTGAAGAAGGTAAAATAAAGCTAGATACTAAAGTAACGGCAAGCGAACACGCTGCTTCACTTGGTGGTTCGCAAATATGGCTAGAGCCGGGCGAGGTTATGACAATAGACGAACTTCTTAAAGCCACGGTTATAGCATCGGCTAACGATGCCACGGTAGCACTTGCCGAAGCCGTTTCGGGAAGCGAAGAAGCCTTTGTTCAAAAAATGAACGAAAAGGCGCAAGCGTTAGGACTTAAAAATACCAATTTTATAAATAGCTATGGCCTGGATGCCGACGGCCACTATACCACGGCATACGATATTGCCGTAATGTCGGCGGAATTAATTAAACATAAGTTAATACGTGAATATTCGACCATAAAAATAGATTCCCTTCGTGGTGGCGAATCTGAACTTGTAAACACCAATAAATTAATTCGTTATTACGACGGTTGTTTTGGTCTTAAAACAGGCACAACAGGTAAAGCAGGCTCCTGCCTTACTGCTACAGCCGAAAGGGACGGATTAACCCTTATTGCCGTAGTTTTAGGCTCGCCCACAAGTAAAGATCGTTTTTCGGGGGCGCAAAAATTGCTCGATTACGGTTTTGCAAACTATACCTTTGTTGATGTTAAGGCAGATACAAGTGAATTCACAGCCCTGCCCGTTAAAAAAGGTGTAACAAAAAGCGTAATGCCAATAGCCGAAGAAGGTCTTCCATTACTACTTAAAAAAGGGGAAGAAGGTGGCATTACACAAAGCTATTCCTTCGAAGAAAATTTAACAGCACCCATTAAGAAAGGGGATATAATAGGATATGTAACTGTATGCCTTAACGGCGAAGAAGTAGGTGTTATTCCAATAAAAGCAGCATCGTCGGTTGATAAATTAACCTATTTTATCTGCCTTGGCAGACTCTTTAAAGGATTGTTCACATTATAGTTGGTATTTTTTAACGAAATTTCATAATTTGTTATTGAAATAATATGAAATTTAGTGTAGAATATATATAAATTAATATATATGTTCGCATTAAGGAGAAAAAATAAATAATGGCAATTAAATTTAACAGTAAATACGCTGCTAACTTTATACGCGAAAACGACCTTCCCGGTCTTAAAGCACAGGTTTCTGCAGCTCACAATATGTTACATAACAAAACCGGCCTTGGTAACGACTTTTTAGGTTGGGTAGACCTTCCCACTAATTACGATAAAGAAGAGTTCGCAAGAATTAAGGCTGCTGCTAACAAAATTATTAACGATACCGACATTTTCATTGTTATTGGTATTGGTGGTTCATATCTTGGTGCTCGTGCTGCAATTGAATTTTTAAAGTCAAACAACTATAACGCACTTCCCAAGAACACACCCGATATTTACTTCGCAGGTAACACAATTAGTGGTTCTGCACTCGACGACCTTCTTAAAATTTGCGAAGGCAAAAGGGTTTCGGTTAACATCGTTTCCAAATCGGGCACCACAACCGAACCTGCAATTGCTTTCCGTGTTCTTCGCAAATATCTCGAAGAAAAGTATGGCGAAGAAGAAGCAGCAAAGCGCATTTACTGCACAACCGATAAAGCTCGTGGCACATTAAAACAACTTGCCGACCAAAAGGGTTACGAATGTTTCGTTATTCCTGATGATGTTGGTGGTCGTTTCTCGGTACTCACAGCAGTTGGTCTTCTTCCAATTGCAGTTTGTGGCGCCGACCTCGACAAGTTAATGCAGGGTGCTGCAGCAGCTCAAGAAGAATACTCGGTAGATAGTTTTGATAATGACTGTTATGCTTACGCTGCCCTTAGAAATGCTTTTTACCATAAAGGCTTCTCGGTTGAAATGCTTGTTTCTTACGAACCACGCTTTACAATGATGGCAGAATGGTTTAAACAGCTCTTCGGCGAAAGCGAAGGTAAAGACCATAAGGGTATTTTCCCCACAGCTGCAATCTTCTCTACCGACCTACACTCAATGGGCCAATATGTTCAAGATGGTAGTCGCATTCTTTTTGAAACAGTTGTTTCAATTGGCGAATGTGGAACAGATATAGTTATCGAAAAAGAAGAAGACGACGGCGACGGACTCAACTTCCTTGCAGGCAAACCTCTTTCCTTCGTAAACTCAAAAGCTTTCGAAGGTACCGTGCTTGCTCACACCGACGGTGGAGTTCCCAACCTTGTTATTAACGTAGATAAAGCCGATGAAGAAAACCTTGGCCGTCTTATCTACTTCTTCGAAAAGGCTTGTGGAATTTCGGGCTATATGCTTGGCGTAAACCCCTTCGACCAACCCGGTGTTGAAAGCTATAAAAAGAATATGTTTGCACTTCTTGGCAAACCCGGCTTCGAAGCCGCAAAGGCAGAGCTTGAAGCTCGTCTTTCAAAATAATAAAAAATAACCGTCTTAAGACGGTATATATAGAAAAGGAGCGGATAATATGATTAAACTTATTATCGGAAACAAAGGTTCAGGCAAAACAAAGAAACTCATCGACTTAGTAAACACAGCAGCTAAAAGCAGTCCGGGAAGCGTTGTTTGTGTTGAAAAGGGTGGCAATCTTACTTTAAACGTTGCAAGAGAAGCTCGTCTTATCGATGTAGATGGTTACGGAATTTCCGGTTACGATGAATATTATGCCATGCTCTGCGGAATAGCAGCAAGTAATTACGATATTACTCATATCTTCGGCGACGCTACCAAAAAAATCGGTGGTGGACTCGACGGAATCGATGCATTCTTTAAAAGAATCGCAGCAAACAAGGATATCGAATTTGTATTCACAGTTTCTTGCGATGAAGCAGACCTTCCTGCAGAAATTTTTGAAATTGCAGAAAAAATTTAATGCACTAAAACAGGGTAGGCAACTACTCTGTTTTTATGTTTAAAAAACACTTGACAAAGTAGTGGGCTTTATATATAATATACACTGTTACAATTGAGGTGAGAATATGCTTCTAGATTTGAAGTCCTTATTTGCAGGCAGCAGAGATAGTCTGTCGGTAGCTTTCGAAATGGATTTGTCTGAATTTGAATTCCTTGGCGTCAAACCACTTCGTACTCCCGTGGCAATTAACGGAAAAATTGTCAGCCGTGCAGGTATTGTAGAATCTCAGCTCGATTGCAAGGTTAGCTATGTTGGCGTTTGCGACCGTTGCCTTAAAGAAACGGTTAAAAACTACACACTGCACATTAATCGTGTAATTGTCGTTAGTCTTGAAAACGAAGACAGCGAAGAAAACGAAGACATTGCAGTAGTACCCAATATGCAGCTCGACCTTGAAGACTTCTGTTATCCCGACATTGTAATGAGCCTGCCAACAAAACTGTTGTGCAAGGAAGATTGCAGGGGACTATGCTCCGTCTGTGGAACAAATCTTAACGAAGGTAGCTGTGGTTGCACCGTTAAAGAGGTCGATCCAAGACTTGCCGCTTTAGCAGAATTGCTTAATGATTAATCTACCAAATTAAAAAAATAATTTTTAAGGAGGTGCTGAAATGGCAGTACCGAAGAGAAAAACATCTAAAGCAAGAAGAGACAAAAGACGTAATAACCTTTGGAAGCTTACCGCTCCCACCCTTGTAAAATGTGAAAAATGTGGCGAGTACAAGCGCCCTCACAGAATTTGCCCCGCTTGCGGAACCTATAACGGACGTGAAGTTATTAAGGTTGAAGACTAATTTTTAAGTAGAGGAGGAAGGTATTTCCTTCTCTATTTTTTTATTAATTTATTCGAGGTGATATAATGGCTGTAGTAATTAGTGGTGTAGAAAAGAAAAGTCCTGCTGCTAAAAAAAGAATAAAAGCAGGGGATACTCTGCTTAAAATTAACGGCAACGATATTGTCGATGTACTGGACTATCGTTTTTATCAGGGCGAAACAAATCTTGCAGTAACCGTTCTTCACGGCAAAAAAGAAAAGACCTACAACATTAAAAAGTCCGAAGATACAGAACTTGGCCTTATGTTCGATTCATACCTTATGGATGCGCAACATTCTTGCAAAAATAAGTGTATCTTCTGCTTTATCGACCAGCTTCCCAAGGGTATGAGAGATACTCTCTATTTTAAGGATGACGATTCACGCCTTTCCTTCCTTTTCGGCAATTATATTACCCTTACCAATTTAACCGACCACGAAATTGAACGCATTATTAAAATGCACATTAGTCCGGTTAATATTTCAGTTCACACAACCAACCCCGAACTTCGCTGTAAAATGATGAATAATCGCTTTGCAGGCGACACACTTGGCATTATAAAAAAATTCGACCAAGCAGGCATTCGCCTTAACTTCCAACTTGTGTTAGTTCCTGGTTATAACGATGGCGAAGAACTAAAACGAAGCCTTCGCGATTTATCGGAATATCAGAATGTTGAATGTATTGCATCTGTTCCCGTAGGTCTTACCAAATTCCGTGATGGACTTACAGAAATAGAGCCGTTTAATAAACAAACTGCTAATGCCGTTATAGATATAACCGAAGAAATTGCAAAAGAGAATATAGAAAAATTCGGCAACCGTCTTGTTTATGCTGCAGATGAATTTTACTTAAAGGCAGAAAAGCCAATGCCCCACCATACAGAGTACGGAGATTTCCCACAGCTCGATAACGGTGTTGGTATGTGGAGCCTTTTTGAAAAAGAAGCAGAAGATGCTTTAAACGATATAGAAGCGCCCACAACACCAAGAAAAGTTTCGGTGGTTACGGGTGTTGCAGCAGCGCCGCTTTTAAAGGCGACTGTTGACAAGGCTAAAAATAAATGGCATAATTTAGAGTGTGAAGTACACACGGTAGAAAACAACTTTTTTGGGCAAAAAATAACCGTTGCAGGTCTTATAACAGGGCAAGATATAATTGCACAGCTTAAAGACAAACCTTTGGGCGACGTGCTTCTTGTACCTTCTAATATGCTTCGTTTCGAACGCGATTTGTTTTTAGACGATGTTTCGGTAGAACAACTCGAAAAAGAACTTTCTATTAAGGTGCAAATAACCGAACCCGACGGATATTCTTTTATTTGTTCTTTGGCAGAATAAGTTTTCTGCAAAAGCCCAAAATAATGAGGTGAAAATATGGCTAAACCAATTGTTGCTGTTGTCGGCCGTCCTAATGTCGGCAAATCGACACTTTTTAACAAATTAATAGGAAAACGCGTGTCAATAGTCGACGACACTCCCGGTGTTACCCGTGATAGAATATATGGGGATGCCGAATGGTGTGGCCGCAAAATGATGCTTATAGATACAGGTGGTATCGAACACGGTACAGACGACGTTATACTTGCAGGTATGCGTTCGCAAGCAGAACTCGCTATTGATATGGCAAATGTTATAATATTTGTTGTAGATGTAAAAAGTGGTGTTACTGCATCCGATGCCGATGTGGCTGCTATGCTTCAAAAAAGTGGAAAACCAATAGTCCTTTGCGTTAACAAGTGCGATAATATTGGTAACATTCCGTTAGATTTTTATGAATTCTACAATTTAGGTCTTGGCGACCCTGTTGCCGTTTCTTCGGTACACGGACACGGCACCGGCGACCTTTTAGATGAAGTTATAAAATATCTTCCCGAAGAAGTAGAAGACGAGTTCGAAAGCGAAATTATAAATGTCGCTGTAATAGGCAAACCAAATGCAGGTAAGTCTTCCCTTGTTAATGCAGTTACAGGTGAAGAACGCTCTATTGTATCCGACATCGCAGGCACAACCCGTGATGCTATTGATACACTTGTTGAAAATAATTTCGGTAAATTCAATTTTACCGATACTGCAGGTCTTCGCCGTAAAAGCAAGGTTGAAGACAAGCTTGAAAAATATAGCGTGCTTCGTGCTAAAATGGCAATCGAAAGAAGCGACGTTTGTGTTATTATGCTCGACGGTGTAGATGGCTTCACCGAACAAGATTCCAAGGTTGCAGGTCTTGCGCTCGAACAGGGTAAGGCTTGTATAATTGCCGTAAATAAATGGGATATAGTTGAAAAAGACGGTAGAACAATGGATGCCTACCGTAAAAAACTTATGACAGATTTTTCGTTTATGTCATTTGCGCCAATTATCTTTATTTCGGCAAAAACCGGCCAAAGACTCGACAGACTTTTTGAACTTATAAAATATGTTCATACACAAAATACAATGCGCATTTCAACAGGTAAGCTTAACGATATACTTGCCGAAGCAACTGCGCGTGTTCAACCCCCGTCCGATAAGGGTAAGCGCCTTAAAATTTTCTATATGACTCAGGCTTCTACAAAGCCACCAACATTTGTTTGCTTCTGCAACCGTGCAGAGTTATTCCATTTTTCCTATCAGCGTTATTTAGAAAATCAAATACGCTCTACCTTCGGACTTGAAGGCACACCCATCCGTTTTGTTATACGAGAAAGAGGAGATAAGTAACGAATGGCAAAATATATTATTATTGCTATCTTGGCAGTGGTTGCAGCATATTTAGTGGGTTCCGTTAATTTTGCAGTAATCTTTTCAAAGCTTTTCACAGGTAAAGATGTACGCGAATCGGGAAGTGGTAACGCAGGTGCCACAAATACACTTCGTACTGCAGGTAAAAAGGCAGGTCTTCTTACCTTCCTTTTCGATGCTATCAAAGGCTTTGTAGCTTGTAGCATAGGTAAAGCAGCCTTTGCCTATATTTTCGCTGCAACAGGTAATGAAATTTTTAATAGTATTTATGGCGCATACATTTGCTGTATTGCTGTAATGATAGGTCATATATATCCGGTTTTCTTTGGCTTCAAGGGTGGAAAAGCCGTTGCTTGCAGTGTAGGCACCTTTGCAGTATGTTGTCCGGTAGCAATTATATTGGGCCTTGCAGGCTTTGTTATCAGCTTAATTATAAGCCGTATAGTTTCATTAAGCTCGCTTATTGCTACTGTAATAGTTGTGGGTGTAGCAGTAGCCTACCAATTTTTAGCTAATAGTATAACTTATAATATTGTCCCTGTAATTATAATGGCTGTTATAGCAGGCTTTATTGTGTTTATAAAGCATACAGAAAATATTAAAAGGCTAATAGCAGGCGAAGAAAAAAAGATATTTTCGGGTAAATAAATGAAAAATATAACTGTACTGGGTGCAGGGGGTTGGGGACTTGCTTTAGCTTTAAGTCTTAATGCAAATGGTCATAAGGTTACCGTGTGGTCGCCATTTGCAGATGAAGTTCAAAACCTCAACGAAAAACGCACTAACGAAAAATTACTTACCGGAATTATTATTCCAAACAGCATAAATATAACAACAGATTTAAGTGTTTGCCAAAATAACGATATTACTGTTATAGCAACACCGTCATTTGCAGTTAAAGAAACTGCACAAAAACTTAAATCTGTTAAACCAAATGGCATAGTTGTAAATGTTGCAAAGGGGTTCGAAAACAAAACCCTTATGCGCCTTTCACAAGTAATAGAGTCCGAATTACCAAATGCAGATATAATGGTTTTATCGGGTCCTTCCCATGCCGAAGAAGTTGCAAGAAAAATACCTACTATGTTAACCGTTTCGGGTAAAAACGAACAGGTATGCAAAACCGTGCAAGAAGTTTTTTCAAGCGATATATTAAGGGTTTACACCAACCCCGATACTATTGGTGTAGAGCTTGGTGGCGCGCTTAAAAACGTAATTGCCGTTGCTGCCGGCGTATGCGACGGAATGGGTCTTGGCGACAATTCAAAAGCTGCCCTTATTACAAGGGGACTTGCCGAAATGTCTAGGCTTGGCGAAAAGCTTGGCGCAAAGGCAGCAACCTTTGCAGGACTTACAGGTCTTGGCGACCTTGTTGTTACCTGTACTTCTACCCATAGCCGTAATCACAGGTTTGGCGAATTAGTGGGTAAAGGATATACGGTAGAAGATGCGCTTAATATTGTAGGAACCGTTGAAGGTTATTATGCCTGCAAATCGGCATATCAGTTGGCGCAAAAACATGGTGTAGACACACCTATAATAGAACTTTCGCATAAATTACTTTACGAAGAATATCCCGTAGAAGATATTGTTAAAACACTTATGCAAAGACCTTTTAAAGAAGAATAAAAAGCAAAAACCCGAAGACATTTGTCTTCGGGTTTTAAGTTATTGCTTAACCGTCTTATCTTAATTAGATAGCGCGTACAACCTTGCCGGAACGAAGGCAACGAGTACATACATTTACACGACGGGGTGTGCCGTTAACGATGGCCTTAACCTTTACAACATTAGGCTTCCAAGTTCTGTTAGTACGTCTGTGAGAGTGGGAAACTTTAATGCCGAAAGCAATTTCTTTGCTGCAGATATCACATTTTGCCATGAATACTGCACCTCCTTAATTTAGGTTTCTAATCAATAGCAAATGATATAATAACAGAAAACTGATAATTTTGCAAGCATTTTTTTAAAAAAATTATATATTTATTGTAAAAGTGTAAACTTTGTGATAAAATGCCCATAAAGGAGCGAGAATATATGGTAAAACTTGCCGTCTTCGATTTGGACGGAACCCTGTTATATACAATTGAAGATTTAGCCGCATCGGTAAACTTTGCGCTTAATGCTTTAGGTTATCCAACCCACAGTGTAGATACATATAAATATATGGTAGGTAGTGGAATAAAAAATCTTGTTTTTAATGCCCTGCCCGAAGATAAAAGGGAAGATGCGTTGGTTGAAAAGACAAAAGATATAATGATGTCTTATTACAAAGACCATTATGCCGACAAAACGCTGGTTTATAGTGGAATTGAAGGGCTTCTTTTAAAACTTAAAGAAAAGGGCATACATATTGCCGTTTGCACCAACAAAGCGCACGATATGGCTGTTAAGGTTATAGAAAAACTTTTGCCCGGTATGTTCCAAGTAATTATCGGTAAAAGCGATAATCGCCCCCTAAAGCCCGATCCTTTTTCGGTTAACGAAATTATGGCGCATTTTGGCGTAACACCAAACGAAACGGTATTTATTGGCGATTCGGGCGTAGATATTATAACAGCAATAAACTCAAAAACCACACCTATTGGCGTGCTATGGGGTTTCAGAGAAGAACAAGAGTTAAAAGAAAATGGCGCTTCGCATATTGCTAAAACAGCTAACGATATTTTAGAAATCATTAATAATTTAGAGGTGTAGTATGAAAAGACAAGACTATCTTTCTTGGGACGAATATTTTATGGGAATTGCCGAGCTTTCGGCTCGTCGCAGTAAAGACCCATCTACTCAGGTTGGCGCTTGCATTGTAGACGATAACAACAAAATTATGTCGGTAGGCTATAACGGTATGCCCAAAGCCTGTTCCGATGACGAGTTTCCTTGGGACCGCGAAGGTGGCCAGCTTGAAACCAAATATTTCTTCGTTTGCCATGCCGAGCTTAACGCAATTCTTAATTATCGTGGTGGCTCTTTAGAAGGTAGCCGTATCTATGCAACACTTTTCCCTTGCAACGAATGTGCCAAGGCAATTATCCAAGCAGGCATTAAAGAAATTATCTATGCTTGCGATAAATATGCAGACTCTGCATCGGTTATGGCATCTAAAATGATGTTCAAGGCTGCAGGGGTAAAATTAACCCCCTACACAGTAGG
Source organism: Clostridia bacterium (assembly GCA_017387475.1). Classification (GTDB taxonomy): domain Bacteria; phylum Bacillota; class Clostridia; order Oscillospirales; family Acutalibacteraceae; genus SFWF01. The sequence goes on from JAFOFE010000069.1 coordinate 13,232, forward strand.
GGGCAAAGAGGTTAATATTAGCCTTTAAAGCCAAACAATTCTTCGGCAAACCAAACACGCTTTACCGTAAAGGTTTTGCCGTTTAGGTATTCTAAAATACCACCGTCTGCCGTAAAATTAAAAGTTAGTTTGTACGAATAAAGAGCTTGGCGTGTAAAGCCGAGCTTTTTATCGGCTGCAAGCTTTCCGTACTTGCCATCGCCCAAAAGTGGATGACCGATAGACGCCATGTGCGCCCTTATTTGATGTGTGCGACCTGTAAGCAGGTCAACCTCTATAAGCGATAAATTGTTTTTTGTGGCAAGCACACGGTATCTTGTTTTAATAGATAAAGCATCGCCTTCACGGGTAGACTTTAAATACACCTTGTTTTTGCTTTCGTTCTTTTCCAAAAAGCCTTCAAGGGTTGCTTCTTTTTTGGCAGGTGTTCCGTGAACTACGGCAAGATATTGCTTGTCAATTTCGCGTTCTTTAATTTTATCGCAAAGTATTCTAAGGCTTTCGGCATTTTTGGCAGCAATTACAATGCCACCTGTACCCCTGTCAATACGGTTGGCAAGCGCAGGCCCAAAACCATTTTCGGCATCGGGGTTAAATTCGCCCTTATCGTATAAATAGTGCTGAATTCTGCCAATAAGCGTATCACGGTATTCTTTATCGTCGGGGTGTACAAGCACCCCTTGCTTTTTATCTACAAGAATTATGTTTTCGTCTTCGTAAACAATGTCAAGTGCAGTTGGAGCCGACAAGAATTCATATTTGGGCTTAACGTCTACAAAAAATTCGTCGCTTATCCAAGCTTCTACAACGTCGCCTTCGGTAAGCTTGGTTGAAATTTCTGCCTTTTTTCTGTTTACCTTAATGTGTTTGGTGCGTATGTACCTGTACATAAGGGAAGAAGGCAGGGTAGGCATAACCTGCTTTATAAATTTATCAAGACGCCTTCCGGCATCGTTTTTACCAACAACAAAACTTTTCATAAAAATCTCCAAGATTTAAGATTTAATATATTGTATCATAAAATTTTCACTTTTGGAAGAAGGAGCAATAAAAATGTCCGAAAATATTCACGCAGGGCACAGAAACAGGCTTAAAGAAGAAATTATTTCTGCCGATATAACCGAACCTAAATCGCCCGTAAAACTTCTTGAAATGTTGCTCTTTTACGGCACACCACAAAAAGACACTTCTAAAATGGCGCACGATTTAATTAACACCTTCGGTAGCTTGGCAGGCGTGCTTGAAGCCGATATAGAAGATATCGTTAAAATTTCGGGCATAACCAAAAACTCTGCAAGCCTAATAAAGCTAATGCTTCCAATTCTTCGTACGTATACACTACAAAAGTATGAATTTAATGAAGTTCTTAAAAATCATACCGAAATTGGCAGGTATATTTTCGGCAAATATTTTGCAGTAAATAAAGAATGTCTTTCGCTTTTATGCCTTAATAGGCTTGGCAAGGTGCTTTCTTTTGAAATAATCTTGTCGGGCAATGTAGATAGCGTTGGGTTAAGCGTTCGTGATGTTATGGCAAAGGCAATTAAAAGCAATGCTTCGGCCGTGGTTATCGCACATAACCACCCCGGTGGAGTTGCGCTACCATCCCCACAAGACGTAGAAATGACAAGGTTTTTAAAGGAAGCCTTAAAAACCATTTCGGTAGACCTTTTAGACCATATCATAATTTCGTCCGACGATTATACTTCAATGGCGCTGTCTTCACAGTTTTCCGATATTTTTGGCGAATAAAAGGCGCAAAATTGCAAATGCTTATTCTATATTAATAAGCCCGAAAGGAATATAGAATATGATAGAGCAAGATACCATAAAACTTCTTCGCGAATGTGATGCAGGCGTAAAAATGGGTACAGCATCTATTGACGATGTTATGCCCCACGTAAAATCTGAAACCCTTTTAAAATGCCTTAACAAATGTAAGGACGAGCATAACACACTCTCGCTTGAAATTGATAAGCTTTTAGATAAGTATCGTGATGACGGCAAGGACCCCAACCCCATTGTTAAGGGTATGGGTTGGGTTAAAACAAATTTCAAACTTGCTACCGACTGTTCAGATGCTACCATTGCCGACCTTATGACAGACGGTTGCAATATGGGGGTTAAATCTTTAAACAGATACCTTAACGAGTACAAAGCAGCAGATGAAGTTTCAAAGGATATTTGCAAAAGACTTATTAATTTAGAAGAACGCCTTGCAATAGATATCAGAGATTTTCTTTAAAGACCAAGCCGAAGGGAAACCTTCGGCTATTTTTGTGCTTTACTTTAACAAAAACTTGCATTATAATAACTACATATTTTATTTAGGAGTTTTACCAATGAGTGAAAAAATGTGGGCAGGCCGTTTTAAAAAACAGCTTGACAGCGATGTTAACGATTTCAATTCTTCTATTAGGGTAGACTGCCGTATGTATCGAAGCGATATCGGTGGTTCCATTGCGCATGCATCTATGCTTGGCGCACAGGGCATTATCTCTATGGACGATGCCGAAAAAATTATAGAAGGTTTAAATTCCATACTTGCAGATTTAGATTCAGGCGCATTACAGTTCGATATGACTGCCGAAGATATACATATGTTTGTAGAAGCCGAGCTTACCAAAAGAATTGGCGATACAGGCAAAAAGCTTCACACAGCAAGAAGCCGTAACGATCAGGTGGCATTAGATATCCGTCTACATCTTCGCGACGAAGCAGGCGATGTTGTTGCCCTTTTAAAAGAACTCGTAACCGTTATTGTAAATAAGGCTAAGCAGTATAAAGCAACCGTAATGCCTGGTTATACCCACCTTCAAAGAGCGCAACCCATAACCTTCGGCCATCATCTTATGGCGTATGCCCAAATGTTCCTTCGCGATATTACAAGAATGGAAGACGCCGTGGCTAGAATGAACTTTTCGCCACTTGGTTCCTGCGCTCTTGCAGGTACAACATATCCAACCGACCGTATGGCAGTAGCTAATGCGCTTAATATGTCGGGCATTTGCGAAAATAGTTTAGACGGCGTGTCCGACCGCGATTTCGCAGTTGAACTTGCAAATGCAGCAGCCCTTATTATGATGCACCTTTCCCGTTTTTCCGAAGAAGTTATTCTTTGGTCCAGTTGGGAGTTCAAGTTCATAGAACTAGACGATGCATATTCAACAGGCTCGTCCATAATGCCACAAAAGAAGAACCCCGACATTGCCGAGCTTGTTCGTGGTAAAACAGGCCGTGTATACGGCAACCTTGTAACCCTTCTTACAATGCTTAAAGGTCTTCCCTTGGCATATAATAAAGATATGCAGGAAGATAAAGAAGCAATTTTCGATTCGCTCGATACATTAAAACAATGCATCTCTATCTTTGCGCCTATGCTAGATACAATGACAGTTATCGAAAAGAATATGCTTGAAGCAGCAGCAAAAGGCTTTATCAATGCAACCGACGTTGCCGACTATTTAACCAAAAAGGGCGTTCCCTTTAGAACAGCCTATAAAATTTCAGGTACACTCGTTGCGTATTGCATAGATAAAAATACCGTTCTTGAAAAACTTACCCTTGCCGAGTTTAAAGAATTTTCCGAAATTTTCGAAGAAGACATTTATGATGCAATCAATCTCGAAAACTGCACCTTCAGAAGAAACAGTCAAGGTGGCACAGCCGTAGAATCGGTCGAAGCCCAAATAGCATCCGTAAAAGCAAAACTATAAAAAAGCACCCTTCGGGGTGCTTTTTTGCGAGTGGGACTCGCCACCAAACGCTAATAAAACGTTTATATATACTTGAATTTGCCGACCCGACCATTTGATAGTGGTAGTATTCAGTGGGCAGTAGGGGACGGCGAGATTCCCCTAATAGGGGAAATGTCCGAAGGACAAAAGGGTCTGGGCATAAGCCGTACCCACGACGTCCGGTTTACCAAACCCCACGGCGAGCGTAGGGCGTGGCGTTCCGTTGAACCTTGCAATTCCGTTTTAAATTAAGAAAAATGCATATTTTCATTTATAATTTATTAATATCAACTTATATCCTTGCAACCACATTGTTATTGTGCTAAACTATATAATGCAATAAAAACATTATTCCTAACAAAAAGGAGTTTGGTATAAATGAAAAAACTATTATCGGTAGTATTAACAATTGCGTTATTGCTGTCAATTTTACCAACAGGTATATTCAGCATAACTGCAAGTGCTGCAACGGAATATAAATACAATTATTACACCTATACCGTGTCAAACAACGAAGCCACAATAACAGATTATGACTCTTACTATTCAAGTGGAGATATAACTATACCTAATTCTCTTGGTGGATACAAGGTTGTCGCTATTGGAGATAGTGCCTTTTCGTATTGTTCTAAACTTACAAGCGTTACCATTCCAAACGGTGTTAGAACCATTGGAAGCTATGCATTTTCGCGTTGTAGTTCCATAACCAAAATTAAGTTTTCAGACTCAACCGAAAGCAACCTTACCAGCATAGGAAGTTATGCGTTTTCCGGATGCACAAGTTTGGCTAGCTTTACAATTCCAGATGCAGTTACATCTATAGGTTCATGTGCTTTTGAAAACTGTACAAGCATAAAAAGGATTTTTATCAACCCTGATGTTACCAGTCTGCCCGCATCTGCATTTAGTGGTTGTACCGCTTTAACCAGTATTACAGTAGCAGCATATAATGCTAACTTCAGTTCGGTAGATGGAGTAGTTTACGATAAAAACGGAACAACCCTTCTTATATATCCTAAAGGAAGAGCGGGTGCTTATTATATACCACAAGGTGTAACTCGTATAAGTGGAGGTGCATTTGACGATTGTGAAGCTTTAACTAGTGTAACAATTCCAAGCAGTGTAACCGTTATTGACCAAGCATCCTTTGAAGAAAGCAGTAATCTTCTTGCTATTCATGTTGATAAAGCGAACCCTAATTACAGTAGTGATGATTTTGGTGTATTATATGATAAAAACAAAACAACATTACTTAATGCGCCCGGTGCAATAACTAGCTACACTATCCCCGAAGGTGTTTTAAGTGTTGGCTATGGAGCATTTAGCTGGTGTAGCAAATTAACTAGTGTAAAATTTTCTCAAAGCGTAACCAGCATTGAAAGATTTGCCTTTTTTGATTGCGCAAAGTTAGATAATGTTAGCATCCCGAATAATGTTACAAGTCTTGGATTCGGAGCATTTTACATGTGTAGTGGACTTACTAATATTGTTCTTCCCGATAGAATTACCAAGATAGATGAAAGCACTTTTTATTTGTGTGAAAACCTATCTGATATTACCATACCTAGCAGCGTTACAACCATAGGAAAATCAGCATTTTATTATTGTGTATCGTTAACAAAAATAATAATTCCAACTGGCGTAACCAGCATAGGAGACAGTGCATTTCTTCGGTGTTCGGCTTTAGAGGAAATAATAATTCCAAAAACTTTAACTAGCATTGGGAAGCGAGCGTTTTATGCTTGTGATGCCTTAAATAAAGTGTGGTATCTTGGAAGCAGCACAGACAAAGCTTTTATTGCACTTTCCGAAGAAAATGACAACATAATAAATGCAACATGGCACTACAATTCCTGCCCGGTAGGAGCAGAACATGTGTATAATAACAGTTGCGACACTTCTTGCAATAGATGTGGGGATATTAGAACAATTACACATAAGTATCAATGGGTTGTTCAATTGCCTGCAACTTGTAATGAAACAGGCATCAAGTATCAGGAGTGTTCGGTTTGTTATAAAAAACAGAATGAGAATACCGTAATTCCTGCAACAGGCAACCATAGTTTTGAATGGATAATAGATAAAGAAAACACCTGTGGAAAAGACGGCAAAAAGCACCAAGAATGTACAGTTTGCCATACAACCAAAAACGAAAACACAGTAATTTCTGCAACAGGCAACCACGTTTATACAGATGTTTGTGATTCTGTTTGTAATGTGTGTGAATATGTGCGCACTGCCCCACACAATTACGAATGGGTAATAGATAAAGAAAATACATGTGGCGAAGATGGCAAAAAGCACCAAGAATGTACAGTTTGCCATACTACCAGAAACGAAAACACAGTAATTTCTGCAACAGGCAACCATAGTTTTGTATGGGTAACCGACCAAGAAAACACCTGTGGAAAAGACGGCAAAAAGCACCAAGAATGTACAGTTTGCCATACAACCAAAAATGAAAACACAGTAATTCCTGCAACGGGAAACCATGTTTATACAGATGTTTGCGATTCTGTTTGTAATGTGTGTGAATATGTGCGCACTGCCCCACACAATTACGAATGGGTAATAGATAAAGAAAATACATGTGGCGAAGATGGCAAAAAG
>JAFOFE010000007.1 GCA_017387475.1 Clostridia bacterium
AGTAGCACGATAATAAGGGTTTTGATCCATTCTTTGATAAAGTGTGTTTAAAGTTTGATCAATACCAAGATCAATTAATTCGACCATTTCGATATAGTCGTAATTTTCACTTTCTATATTATCAATAACATTATTTGCAGGAGCTACATTTACATATTTCTGACTATATTCAGCAAAATAAACGTCTAATATTTCGTCTAATATAGTTCTAGAAAACTCGGACCCTTCATTGTTTGTTGCAGTGAACGAAACAATATAAGTGCTAGGTTCATATATGTATTCTTCGCCCTCTTCAAGTTTTGCCTGCTTTTGAGCAACCTTGTCTTCGTCGGGTAATGCTGTTATAGAAACTCTTGAAATAAGGCTATCTACAGAATAAATGCCGGTTAGCCCCATTCTATCTACTACCTTTGACATTACAGATGAAGATTTAATTTCGTTTACATCTAATTTAGAGCCTGTAGGTGTAAAACCTTGTTCTGCAGCAGGATCATTATAATGAATAACTTCAGATGCTACATAAGTATTAGAACTTTTAAGTTTTAAATTAATCGCATAAGTGGCAAGCAAGCAAACAATTAAAATTATTGGCAAGAGCTTTTTTAAGTATCTCATAATTTGAAAATTTCTCATTTTTTCACCTCTAATGCGTTACTGTTTATATTTAGGGAATTTTTTTGAGATAGAACTTAAAATTAATGCGCAGTAAGCAAATAACGCAAACAAAACAATAGTTTTAAGTTCGGTAAAAAGAGAAACTCCGGAAATGCTAACAGCAATACACTGATTCATAGTATAGTTTGAGTATTCTCGGCCTGCTTTAATAGCTTCAACGGTAAAGGCATCTATACTTTGATCGATAGCTGCAATAAGTTCGTCGGCCTGCTCGTTAGCTGAAAGGTTTTGATTTGCTGATTGCATTTTTTCAATAACAAGCTGGTTATCCATAATTTCTTTTTCATTATTTGCAACGTTATCACTGAAATTAGTCGCCATTACAGAAAGTTCGTCAATACCCACCTTGGTTCTGCCCATATAGTACTTACCACTACCGTCCCAAGTTGGAACAAGAACAACTCTAGTCATTTCTTCAGCATACATATCAATTGCTTCGTTGCAAAGATTATATGAAGCTGAATTCTTTTGCTTATCGAAAGAAGTATTTATGTTTTGGTATGAAAGTCTATCAATGTAATTAGACTTATCCTTAACAATACCGTACTGTAAAATTAAAGATTTCAAATTCTGTTCAATTTGAGTTTCTTTGAACTGATAAACCTTACCTGCAATAGAGTTAAAGGTCGAATTATCTTCAGTTACAAAGCTAGGACCTTTTTCTGCAATACCGTATAAGTAATTAAGCAAAGATGTTGTTTCTTTATTGAAATAGGTTACGATGTCCATATATTCCATCGTTGTAAAATCAGGCTTTTCTTCTTGTACAGTAAGGCTAAAATTATCGGTATACTTTTGTATGTAGAACTCTTTATATGCGCTTGTAATAAGCATAATTACATTTTCTGCATTTAAGTGTTCGGTATCTTTAGATGCATGATATTCTACTACAAATTCGGTAGAAATATGATAATTGGCTTTATCATTAACATCGCCTTGTACATATGGATATACGGATAAACAGCTTTTAAGTTGTTTAACAGTAACATCTTCAAAAGCACCCATATCAATTGCTCTTTCAACAACTTCATCACAAATTATTTCGGACATGTTGTATCTTGTTCCGTTAGAGTTTTGCGCAAGTGAAGCTTCGGAAAAGTTTAAGGATATAACAGCATTAACAGATTGTTTTGCCTTTATATGATTTAGGACGCCAAAAACACCTGTAAGAATAATTACAACGATGAGCGCGCCAATTTGCAAATACTTTGCGTTTTTAAGAATTTTTACAAATTCACTTTTAGTTACATTTTTAGCACGAGAATAAATCTTTAAAAATGCAATAACAAGTATAAGCCCAACTAATACAATCGGTATTTTTTGTAAAAGTGATGAATACACTTTCTTCACTCCTTTTAAGGTTAAAATTTATTAATATCAACTATTACAATTTCGGGAGGATTATTAATTCTTAAGAAAGTATTATTTTCTAATCCTGCACTAACAATTAAAGGTCTTCCTTGAACGTCGTATCGACCGTAAACGTAATCTCCGTTTCGTTCAGGCAATATTCCACCTTCGGGAGTATATACAGCACCAAGCATTGGTATTTTAGCAGTACCACCGTGAGTGTGGCCTGCGAGCATTAAATCTCCCCAAGTTTCAGGAGTATATTCTTCAAAGACCAATGGTTCGTGAATAGCCGTAATTTTCAAATTGTTTTCGTTGTAGTAGGTATAGTCGCTAAAGTTTTTACCTGCATACGACCAAAAAGATGAAGGATTGGATGTAAGTACACCGAAAACATCAACATTGGTTGAACCAACCGTAATTGTATCGGATGAGTTTTTTAGAACCTTAACGCCAACACTTTCTAATTGTTCGGTAAAGGTATCAGACAACTCGAGAAGTTTTTGTGAATCACGATTGTCATCGTTAAAGCCAAACTTTTTATCTAACGCTTCTTGAGTTAATACAATATCGTAATATCTTTCAACTTCATTGTTGCCGTATATGTAATATGAAGGCGCTATTTTTGCTAAAGTTTCACAAACTTTCACAACATTTTCTTCGGAAGCAGCCTGTGAATCAATACAGTCGCCCGTATAAATAATTATGTCGGGCTTAAGCTGTTCAACTCTGTTAATAAGCTTTTCGTTATTATTTCCATAAGAGCAACTATGTAGATCTGAAATTTGGATAACCCTAATTTTATTGTTCACCTTCAAACTGCTAACACAGTAAAAAGTTTCCCTAAAGTTTCGGTTTTCTATATAATTCAAACCGACTACAGCAATAGACGCTGCAATAAATGTAAAGATTAAGCTAATTATAAAAAAACTTAAAACTTTTACTTTTTTGTTCGCCCTTTTAGTTTTCATTTTTCCCATATAATAGCGATCCTTTCCATTAATTTTCTAAAACCTTTTTATACAGGTTATATGTATCAATTGCAACATCGTTCCAACTGTATTTATTTAAAACAAAGTCATCTACGCCATTCTTTAGTTTGCTAACTATTTCTTCGTTGCTACAGAGCGTTTGTAACTTGTTAGCTAAATCTTCTACATTACTTTTAGCAAAATGCATTGCTTTATCTTCAGTTACAGAAGTGTTTTCTAAAATATCTGAACACAGTACTGCATTTCCATACGCTAATGCTTCTAATAGGCTTAAAGACATACCTTCAATATCTGACGGTAATGTTACTAAATAAGCGTTGCTGTATATTTCGGCAAGTGTATCGCCGGAAATGAAGCCTGTAAAAATTATATTGCTATTATTTTCTGCCATTTTTTTAAGATTTGCTACATATTCATCGGTGTCACTTGTGTCGCCAGCAATAACTAATTTTTTATCGGTTTTAATGCTGTTAAATGCTTCTATTAAATAATGAACACCTTTTTCGGCAGTTAGTCTTGAAACAATACAAATGTATTCATCTTTATGTAGGTTGAATTTTTCGGTAATTAAATTTGCCTCTTTTTTTATAGGCCTGCTTATTCCGTTATGAATAAGCACTGTTTCACGATTATAGGTTTCTTTAAAATAGTTTTTCGCGCTTTCGCTAAGCACTATGATTTCGTCGGCGCATTTTACCATTACGCGCTCGCCAAATTTAATATATTTTGAAGCAAAACCTTTGCCCCACTTTTCACGTTGCCAGTCAAGTCCATGAACGGTGGCTACACAGCGCTTACCAAACATTTTGGGTATCCACATTGCAGCACAAGGCCCTTCTGCGTGAAAATGCAGAATATCGTATTTACTAAAAGTTGCGCCGATTGCTGCAGTAAAAGAAGCAATCATAGCCGATAAACCTTTAAAATCTACCGTCCAAGCATTTTTTAGTTTTATGTTTTTATATTGCTTATTAACAACGGTGCCAACATATTCGTTTTCTACTTTATCTGTTGAACGATTATAACAAGTAACATCGACATCTAATTCAGATAATAAGGGGCATAAAGTTGTAAGAACATTTTCAATGCCACCTCTTCTGGACGGCACAACCTTATGACCAATCATCGCAACTTTCATAATTTTCTCCTATGTATAATAGCTTATCTTCCTGTTGCACTTAACATAACTATTGGGGTTTTAAGCATTATAAGTATATCTCCAGGGAAGGTTCTGTTTTGAATGTAGTCTAAATCCATTTCTACCCATTCTTCAAACGGAACATCGTTTCTGTTTTTATGTATTTGCCAAGTACATGTAATACCAGGTGTTACATGTAGTCTTAACTTTTGATAGTCGGTATAATACTCAACTTCTCTTGGTAGGGGTGGTCTTGGTCCAACCAAGGTCATATCACCTTTAAATACATTGAAGAACTGCATAAGTTCATCAAGAGAAAGTTTGCGAAGAATTTTACCAACTCTTGTAATTCTAGGATCGTTCTTAATTTTAAAAACGGGACCTTCCATTTCGTTTTGCTTTGCAAGTTCTTCTATCATCTGGTCGGCGTTTGCGCGCATGGTTCTGAACTTGTACATATAGAACTCTTTTCCGTGCCTGCCCGAGCGTATCTGCTTATAAAACGGACCTGCGCTTGGGTCGTCAATAAC
>JAFOFE010000070.1 GCA_017387475.1 Clostridia bacterium
ATAGAAAACAGGGCATAATGAGCAAGCTTTTAAACGATGTTTTGGCAGAAGAAAGTATTATAATAACAAAACCTGCAAACAGTAATCTTTTTGCTTTTTATGAAAAGTTCGGGTTTAAGGTGTGCGCTTATAAAGATGAGTTGATAAAATCTTTTAAAAACCCAACTAGCACAGAAAATTATATAAATAAAAGAAAAGAACTTCTAAAAAACGTACCACACATAGTTTTAAAAGATGAAGAATTTTCTTTACAAGACCTAACCCTTTACGCAGACGATAACTTCATTGTCGCAGCCGACCCCGATACGAATGAAATTAAAGAATATATACAAGAAAATAAAGACCTGCTAAACGGCAAAACACCCTTTGCTATGTGGAAACACAAAAACAATAATTTGCCAAGCAGAATTTATTTTGGAATTGCTATGGACTAAAAAAAGAGATGGCTTTGCCATCTCTTTTTCTTTTATTTTTTGTTTTTTCCTTCAAAACCAATAAGTAAGCCACCCGATTCAGCATAAAAACTGCAAAGCGCCCTGGTTTCTCTAATTACAATATCTGCGCTTGGAAATTTAGTCTTAATTTCTTTTTCAATTAATTTTGCTGCAGTTTGGTTTTTGCAGTGGTGTATATGTATTTTGCCACCACAATATCCTTCACCAAGTAAACATTCAATAATTGTTGCGTGTGCCTTTGCTTCGCCACGGCATTTGTTGGTTAGTTCCAGTGTGCCTTCAAGGCTTGCCTTACCCACCACACGTATTCCAAGAATACCGGCAATTTTAGCAACAGCACCGTTTACACGGCCGTTGTTTGCAAGATTCCTTAACGATTCAAGACAAAACAGTAAATGGGTACTTCTTTGGTATTCTTCAATTTGTTCTTTAATTTGGTTAAACTCAAGACCACCTTCAATAAGCTCTATCAACTTATCAATTATAAGTGTGCTTTCAGGACCAACCGAAAGTGTGTCTACAACATATACATTACGCTCCTTGTGGGCTTCCATATATTCGTCGGCAGCAATTCGTGCAGCATTGTAACTACCCGAAAGGTTTCGTGTAATGGTTACACAAAATATATTTTCGGCATCTTCAAACGCTTCAAGCCAATTTTCAATATTAGGGCAGGAAGACTTGGAAACACCCTTATATTTTAAAAGGTCAGCTATCATTTCGAAAACGTCTATATCAGCGTCGTCAATATATTCTTTTTTGTCGGTAATAATTTTAAGTGGCACACTTGCAAAAGGTATGCTTGGTATAGTCAGCAGGTCGGCCGAAGAGTCGGATACAATTTTAAATTTCATATAATCACCATAATTTAAAAATCTATAATATGTAGTTTTAAAAACTAGATAACTTAATTATAACGACAAAATGCCGTTTTGTCAATAAAAATACTTTAGCGTCCTTGACTTTGTGGCGCATAGGTACTATACTTGTCTGCGGTGATACATAATTATGATACAAAATAGTTTTAAAAGGGGACTGCTTGACGGCGTGCCAATAGGCTTAGGCTATTTTTCTGTGGCCTTTGCATTTGGCATAATGGCAATACAATGTGGGCTATCTCCTTTAGAAGCTTTGCTTATTTCTATGACAAACTTAACTTCGGCAGGTCAGCTTGCAGGTGTACCAATAATTGCAGGTGGTGGTAGCCTTATAGAAATGGCAGCAACCCAACTTATAATAAATTCAAGATATGCGTTAATGTCTGTTTCGCTTTCTCAAAAGCTGGAAAGTAAAACAAACCTTGTACAAAGGCTTTTAGTTGCGTTCGGTAATACCGATGAAATTTTTGCCGTTTCAATGGCAAACAATAAGAAAATTGGCAAAATTTATTTTTACGCTCTTATGATAGCACCTTGGCTTGGTTGGAGCGGAGGAACAATAATTGGCGCCTTGGCAGGTGCAGCGTTGCCTGAAATTATAACTTCGGCGCTTGGTGTCGCAATTTACGCAATGCTTGTGGCCGTTGTAGTTCCAAAGGTTAAAGAAGATAAATGGTGTGCTATATGTGTTGCAATATCCGTGCTTATTAGCTGTGGCTTTGAATTTTTACCACTGCTAAAAGATTTTGCAAGTAATTATGGTGGTTTTGTTATTATAATTTGCGCAACGGTAGCCAGCACAATTTTAGCGCTTATACACCCGGTAGAAACGGAGGAACAGGCTAATGAATGTTAGAGCAGAGTTTTTACCGTATCTTATTGTAATGGCAGGGGTTACCTATCTTATACGTATGATACCTTTGGCACTTATTAGAAAGAAAATAAAAAACAGGTTTATACTATCATTCCTTTACTATGTGCCTTATGCCGTGCTTTCGGCTATGGTGTTTCCCGCAGTATTTTTTGCATCGGGCAATATAATTGCTGCAACAGTAGGCGTGTTAGTAGCAGTAATAGTGGCACTATTTAGCAAAAGTCTTGTGCTGGTTGCAGGCTGTTCTTGCCTTTCGGTATTTTTAACCGAACTTATTTTAAGGTTTTTTAGTTGACAAATTTAAAAATTGTGGTTATAATTATTACAGGTTTTACATGACTGACGGATTTGCGGATAACCGCAAGGAAGTGTAAAACTTTTATGCCGACCGTCTGGGCAATCAGTTTAGTGCTGGTTGCCCTTTTTGTATTTTTATATAACTTTTAATGCGTTAAATCGGAGGAAAATTATGGAACACATTAATTGGAATGGTTTTAATAAAGGTGTTTGGCAAGATGAAATCAACGTGCGCGATTTCATACAAACAAACTATACCGAATATACAGGGGATGAGTCCTTCTTACAGGGCGCAACCCAAAGAACAAAAGAACTTATGAAAAAACTTGAAGGTCTTTTTGCACTCGAGCGTCAGTTCGGTGGCGTTTTAGATATCGATACCGAAACAGTATCTTCTCTTAAAAACTACGACCCCGGCTATCTCGATAAAGAAAAAGAAATTATCGTGGGCCTTCAAACCAACCGTCCTTTAAAAAGAGGCGTAAATCCATTTGGTGGTATTCGTATGGCAAGAAATGCCTGCGAAGCATACGGTTACAAGCTTTCCCATAAGGTAGAAGAAGAGTTCTTGTTCAGAACCACCCATAACGACGGTGTTTTCAGAGCATATACCGACGAAATGCGCCTTGCTCGTAAGTCGCACATCATAACAGGTCTGCCCGATGCTTACGGCAGAGGTAGAATTATTGGCGACTATCGCAGAGTTGCGCTTTATGGCGTAGACCGTCTTATTGCCGAAAAGAAGGCAGATAAAGCCAAAATCGGTATGGGTAATATGAATTTGGAAGAAACAAAACTTTCCGAAGAATTGTTCCAACAAATTACATTTTTAGGCTTCCTTAAAGATATGGCTCAAATGTACGGCTATGATATAAGTGGCCCTGCAAAAAATGCCAAAGAAGCAATTCAGTGGACATATTTTGCATATCTTGCTTCAATTAAAGAACAAAACGGTGCTGCAAACTCACTTGGCCGAGTTTCTACATTCTTTGATATTTATATTGAACGCGATATTAAGAACGGCATTTTAACCGAAGAAACAGCGCAAGAACTTTTAGACGATTTCGTTATGAAACTTCGTATGGCAAGACATCTTCGCACACCCGAATATAACGAACTTTTCGGTGGCGACCCAATGTGGATAACCGAAGCACTCGGTGGTGTGGGTCAAGATGGACGCACCCTTGTTACCAAAACCACATTTAGAATGCTTAATACACTTTATACTTTAGGTTCATCACCCGAACCTAACCTTACTGTGCTTTGGTCCCAAAATCTTCCCGAAGGCTTTAAAAAGTATTGCGCTAAAGTTTCTATCGATACCGATTCAATTCAGTACGAAAACGACGATATTATGCGCCCACATTATGGCGATGACTATGCAATTGCTTGTTGCGTTTCTGCAATGACAATTGGTAAACAAATGCAGTTCTTCGGCGCTCGTTGCAATATAGCAAAACTCTTACTTTTAGCTCTTAACGGTGGATACGATGCGCAAAGTGGTATTAAAATTGGACCACAAAACAAGGTAATTGAAAACGCACCTTTAAATTACGAAGAAGTTGTAGCTCGCTTCGATGAATATTTAGCTTGGCTTAGCAACCTTTACGTTAATACAATGAACGTCATTCACTATATGCACGATAAATATGCTTACGAAAAAACCCAAATGGCACTTCACGATACAGACGTTCATCGCTTTATGGCATTTGGTATTGCAGGACTTTCGGTTGTGGCAGACTCATTAAGCGCAATTAAATATGCCAACGTAACACCTATCTTTAATGAAGAAGGCTATGTGGTTAACTTTAAAACCGAAGGCGATTTCCCCAAATACGGAAACGACGACGATAGGGTAGACCTTATCGCAAAAGAACTTGCTCATAAGGTTATAACCGAACTTCGCAAAACTCCTACCTACAGGGGTGCAGAACACACACTTTCTGTTCTCACCATTACTTCCAACGTTTCTTACGGTAAGCACACAGGCGCTACACCCGACGGCAGACCCGAAGGCGCTGCCTTTGCACCCGGCGCTAACCCCATGCACAACCGTGAAGAAAACGGTGCGTTAGCATCTCTTAACTCGGTTGCTAAAATCAGTTTCGACGACTGCCGCGACGGTATTTCCAATACCTTCTCTGTAACACCCGAAGCACTTGGTCGCACCTACGAAGAAAGAATAGATAACCTTTCCACTATATTAGACGGCTACTTTGGCAAGAACGCACACCACATAAACGTTAATGTTATGAACCGCGAAACATTGCTTAAAGCATACGAAAATCCCGAAGATTACCCCAACCTTACCATTCGTGTTTCGGGCTATGCCGTAAACTTTAACAAGCTTTCCCGTGAACAACAAAAAGAAGTTATCAGCCGTACCTTCCACGAGGTAATGTAATGAAGGGATATGTAAGTTCCATTCAGTCAATGGGTACGCTAGACGGACCGGGCGTTCGCTTCGTTGCATTTTTGCAAGGCTGCAATTTAAACTGTGGCTGTTGCCACAACCCCGAAACCAAAGCTTTTTCGGGTGGCACAGAATACAGCGCTAAAGAAATTGCAGAAAAGTGCGAAAAATATAAATCTTATTTCGGTAAAACGGGTGGCATCACACTTTCGGGTGGCGAGCCACTTGTTCAAGCCGGTTTTTCAAAAGAAATATTTAAAGAATGTAAAAACAGGGGAATACACACATGCCTAGATACTTCGGGTAGCATTTTAAATAATGATGTTTTCACCCTTTTAAATGTTACCGATTATGTGCTTTTAGATATTAAGTACCACACCGAAGAACTGTACAAACAGTATGTGGGTTGTTCACTTTCAGCGCCACTTGAATTTTTAAAGGTGCTGAACGAAAAAAGTATACCAACCGTTTTAAGACAGGTTATAATTCCAACCTTAAACGACAATAAGGAAAGTATGGCATTCCTTAAAGGCTTAAAAGAACAATACGCTTGCGTGCAAAAAATTGAACTTTTACCCTTTAAGAAAATTTGCCAAACTAAATACGATAATTTAGGCATTCCTTTCCCGTTTAAAGATTTTGAAACCCCTTCACCGAACAAAATTAAAGAACTTGAACAAATGTAAAAAAAGACCGTGTTTCACGGTCTTTTACTTTTTATCTCGTTGACAACGATATTGCTTTAATATATAATTTATGTAGTAAAATTTATATTTCGAGGTGCCTTATGGTTAAACTTTCTCCTTCGGTATTAACAGCCGATTTTCTTACCCTTTGCGATTTTATTGAAAAGTTCGAAAAATCGGGCGTAGATATGCTTCATTTAGACGTTATGGATGGCGTTTTTGTGCCAAATATCTCTTTTGGCGTACCCGTTATTAAATCTATAAAAGCGCATACATCAATACCACTTGACGTTCACCTTATGATAGATAAACCACACCGTTATATTAAAGAATTTGCAGAAGTGGCAGATTGGCTCGGTTTCCATTACGAAGCAGGCTCCGACGTAGCCGAAACCCTTAAAGAAATTAGAGCGTTAGGCACAAAAGCCTGCCTTACCATAAAACCAAACACTTCGGCAGAAGAAATTTTCGAATTTTTACCCCTTTGTGATATGGTTCTTGTAATGTCGGTAGAGCCTGGCTTTGGTGGACAAAAGTTTATGCCCGAATCGCTCGATAAGGTAAGAAAAATCAAGGCAGAAGCTATGCGTCAGGGCATAGACCTTGAAATTCAAATAGACGGTGGCATTAATGCCGAAACAGCACCTTTAGCAGTTGAAGCAGGCGTTAGCGTGCTTGTTGCAGGAAGTTACATCTTCTCGGCAGAAAATGTAGAAGAAACCGTAAAGGAAATTAAAGCACTTTAAAGTTTACTTAAAATTTCAAAGGCATTTTCCTTAATTAAAACTGTACCGTGTTCTAAAGTTTTTGCAGTTTCGGTAAAATTTGTATAAACCCTATCTGCAAATTCTAACGCTTTTGGCACATCGTTTTTTTCGTTTTTAAAGCACACCACAAACCTATAGGCTTTAAAGTATTTGTATAGCCTGCTAGGTGTCATAGCATCAATTGCTTTTGTATATCTTATGGCGTCTTCTAAACGTTCAAACTCTAATACAGCAATAGATGTGTAATTGTTGCTTGCAAGTGGCTTGCTTTTCGAAAAAAACA
Organism: Clostridia bacterium; assembly: GCA_017387475.1. Classification (GTDB taxonomy): domain Bacteria; phylum Bacillota; class Clostridia; order Oscillospirales; family Acutalibacteraceae; genus SFWF01. The sequence continues at coordinate 6,654 of JAFOFE010000070.1, forward strand.
CATCGTACCCACCCGAAGTGTTCTTTAAAACCTCTACCCATACACTATCGGTAGCAGGAAACCCCTGTTCTTTTACTGCTTTTTTCAAAAGGGCTTTAAGCGCATAGGTAATGTGGGGGTCATTTTTATCAATATAACCCAAGTTTCCAAATATTCTTTCGGTTTCAAGCTTGGTAAGCGATATTCTTAAACGGTTTTTCAGTTTTAAATAGGTCATCTTCATCCCCCAAATGTATAAATTTGCCATATTTGCCAACACTCTTTTTTGAGGTGGTATTGTATGGATGAAAAAAATCAAAGAAAAGAAAGCGTAAAGCTTTTCTTCAAATCTGCAGGACTTACTGCAATTGGAATAATACTGGTTGTGTTAGGCTTCGTTGCTGCAGGATATTTTTTTGGCACATAATATAGTTTTAAAGTGAGATGCTAAAGGCATCTCACTTTTTTAATTAGCAACAAGTTCCGTTTCCTGTTGGGAAAAAGTCTTCGGTGGGGAACTGAATTTTTCTAAATACATCGCAAGGCTCTGCAACATTACAGTCGCATTGCTTTTCGGGAATACAGTAATCATATACCGGCACTAAAACCTGCACGCTTCTAATTAACTGAACAATGGTGAAAAGACCTAAAGTAACATAAACTGCAGGACTGCCTTCGGGTAGGTCGGTAACAACAGCGCCACCAATATATTCGGTAATGCAGTCGGGTATAAGTGCAACATTGTCTAAAATTGTGGTTGTTTGACCAAGTCTTGAAGAAAGCGCAATGGGGTCAACTGCTTGAACAACACAACGGGGTGCATTTGTAGGACGTCTGCCACAAATATCCGGGCAGCTTTCGGTTGGGTTGTCGCTGCTAAAGGTTCTAACGTTGCCTTCGCCGCCAAATAGAACGGCTTTTTTGTTATAAAGGGAAATACCCCTTACTTCTGTAGGACAACTGCTTCCTGTTGTGTAAGCATCTAAAGTAATTAAGAAGAAAAATGTAATATCACAAGAAAAACAGCCACGGTTAAGGTTAACAGGTTCTACATCTATTAATGTGTAAACAGCTTCTGCAGACCTGATTTTAATGCTAACAGCTTCGCTTATAACGGCTTGCCCTGCTTCACTAAAATATACTCTTAAATCTTCTAAACAATCTCGGTCGCAGCAAGAGTCAAAAACTCTGCCTGCATCTAAACATACAGCCTCTTTAAAATTTCCGTTTGCTTCACATCCCATATTAGCATCAGCCATAAAAAGACCTCCTGATAAGTATTGAAGTCGACTTCTAACCCATTATATGAAGCGCCCTGTATCTTGACACAAAAACACTTTACAAAAATGTCGTATCAAGGTATAATTTCAATGATTAAGTTAAGGAGGGGCGTATGAAGATTTTTGTAAAAACAAGCTGTTTCTTATTAAGCTTTGTTATGCTTTTAGCCTGTTCAGGTTGCGTCGTAAATAGCACAGAACTCCCAATTAGAACCCCCTATATAGATGAGTCAGACTATTCCGATACCGACCACCTTTTCGACTATAAGGAAGTATCGTGGAATGGTCCAAATGGTTATGTAATAATAGTGCCCGAAGGCAACGAAAAGGCTTTTAAAACAGCCGAAGTTTTAAAGAACTATTATTTTGCGCAGGGTATAGAGCTTGAAATTAAACCCGATACCGAACCCAAAACAGAAAAAGAAATTATTATAGGTAACACCACAAGAAAAGAAACCGAAACATCCCTTAACGAAAACCAAATGGTAGTTAAAGTTAACGGTGGTAAACTGGTTTTTTCGGGTGGACACGATGTTACGGTAGATTCTGCCGTAAAGAAGTTTGTAAGACTCTCTCCGTCTGTAAATAAAGTCTATACGTTTTCACTAACAACCGATTTTACATCAACCCTTTCCGGCAACCTTGAAGGCTATAAGTACGTTTGGGGCGACGAATTTGAAGGCGTTGGGTTAGACCCCAAAACCTTTCATCCTGCCGTTAATATGAAGGGTAGCAAACAGGTAGAACTTTCCAAAGATAAAAATGTTATAGACGTAAACGACGGCAGACTTAAACTGCACGCAATACACTATTTTAATAATAATCGCGAAGGCACCCGTTACCGTGTGCCATACTCTGTTGTAACCCAAAAGACAATGAACTACATATACGGTTATATGGAAGTAAGGTCAAGAATACCCTATAAGGCTGGTTGTTGGCCGTCTTTTTGGACCCGTTCTACCGATTATCTTCAGGGTAGTCGTAACTACGATTATATGGTAGAAGTAGATATTTACGAAATTTTCAGAACTACCCATGCCTACGCAACCCTTCACAAGTGGTATGCTAAAGGTGGCAGCACCAACACTGCTAACGATTATGTTGTTAACAACCCCAACAGATATATTTTCGAATATACCCCAAGCCTTACATTTGAATATCATACCTACGGTTACGAATGGACACCCGACGAAATTAAAATGTCGGTAGACGGCGAAGTGTTCTGTACTTTCGACCTAAATAAATCTTTCGATGATAACCCCGATCAGTCAGGTTTCCACGACCCACAATATATTATATTCAATAACCATATTTTCCACCCCGAAATTTCGTCTGCCTGCGTGTCTATAACTGCAGCGTACGATTCTTTGCCTGCTGCCCACTATGTCGATTATATTCGTCTTTATCAAAAAGAAGGCGTGGGTAAGGTATATACCGAAAAGCAGGAGGTGGAATCATGAACAAATTAAAATCACTTTCGGCTTTTTTCATAGCCTTTTCATTAATTTTGGTAATGATATGCCCACTATATGCCGTTGCCGAAGAAGTAGAAGAAACAGAACCTGTTCAGGTTGCAATTTCCTTTAACAGTATGGGTGGAAGCGAATGTGAAACCATTTACGGTTACGCAGGCGAAACTGCCATTACTAAAGATACATTGCCAATCCCCACAAAAGATGGCTACACCTTTATTGAGTGGCGCCACTTTAACGAATACGGCGCCCCCTTTGAACTAGAAGTTTTTCCGAATTACGATATAGAGCTTGTGGCATACTTTGAACCTATCGGTTTTAATGTTACCTTTGAAGAAAGTATCCACGAAGTATACGATATAAACTCAGGCATTATGCTTTATGAACCCGATACAAAGGGTTATAAGCAAAGCGTGGTAAAAGACGGTTGGCGTTGCCTAAAAACAAAAAGCAGCATAAATAAGCCAATGTTCTTACTTTCTTATACCGGCGAACTTGAAGTTGGTATGGAATATGAACTTTCTATGTGGCTAAAAACCGAAAACAGTTCGGCAAAAGGAAAAATCGACTTCCTTTATACCGAAAATCCCGATGTCAGAGCACAGGTTATAGGCTTTACAGAAGCATTTTCTTTAAACGATATGAAAAAAGGCGAGTGGCAGGAATATCGTGTAAAATTTGTTGCAGCAGCACCCTATATAATTGTAAGAACACCTAATGTAAATAACCTTTATATAGATGAAATAACCGTAAGAGATACAGGTGCTTCGGGTAATATCCCCGAACTTAAAACATTAATCAAAATAAACCTAATTCCCGTTATAATAGTTGCTGTTTTACTTGTTGTATGCGCTACAATATTTATACTTAAAAAGCGTAAATTTAAATAAAAAGGAGTGAACAAAATGTCAGAAAAAAGGCCACTTTCCGAAATGCCCAAAGGCTTAAAGCAGATAGTGGAAGATAAAAAACTTCTTAAAACGAAGTTGCTTATTTTTGCCGAAGCAGATATGAATTCTGCTTGCGATTTTTGCCGTTTTGTTCTACTACTTACCGAAGATGCGCTTGTTGTTGGCACCAACAATAAACTAGGCTTTTCCGACCCCGATAATAAGGAAATAGATTATAGTGATTTTAGTTTTACCGAATATAAAATATCCGAATTAAGCAACCCCACCATTACAACCTATGTGGTAGGTGGTATGTTCAGCGCAAAAATTGGTGGCGAACAAACTCCAATTTGCGCCTTTACCAACGCCTACAAGGGTAGGGTAATGCGCATAAAAGAAATTCTTTCGGTAATTCTTGAAAATAAAGAAATCAAACCCGAACGCCTTTTCGAAGATAAGCGCGATGAATTCTGCCATAAATGTGGAATGCCTTATCCCGAAAAGAACAGAAAAATTTGCCCAAAATGTATGGACAAGCGTAAAATTTTCTTCCGTTTAGCATCCTGCTTTAAACCCTTTAAGTTTAAACTTGTGTTAATATCTGTTTTATGCATCTTATCGGCACTTGTTAACTCCGTTTGGCCAATATTAAACGGCACCCTGCTTTACGATAATGTCCTTGCTAAAAACAAAGCAAATTCTGTATTCGAAGCGCTACCGTTTGAAGATTTTTCTATATTTTTATTAATTCTTGTGTTTATGATGGTTGGCGTTAAAATACTTCAACAGCTTTTTGGTGTTATTCAAGGTATTCTTGTAGCGCAAATTGTACCAAAGGTTGTTGCCGACCTTAAAAACAAGGTTTTCGCATCAATTCAGCACCTGTCTGTATCCTTTTTTACAGGTAAAGAAACAGGTGGACTAATGTCTAGAATTACAAGCGATGCCACAAATGTTACAAACATTTTTATCGATGGTTTGCCCTTTATTTTGCCAAACCTGTTTACAATAATTTTTTCTTGTATGGTAATGTTTGCAACAAGCCCACTTCTTGCAGTTGTGGCAATAGCAACCCTTCCACCTGCCGTAATAATTAGTATTAAACTAGAACCTGTTTTATGGCACTATAACAGCCGTCGTTTCCAAACTGCCAGAGATTTTCGCGCAAAGCTTAACGATAACCTAACAGGCGCCAGAGTAGTGCGCGCATTTGGCCGTGAAGAAAGCGAAAAAGTAAGGCTTCAAAAGGTAAACGAAAATGTTGCTGCTGCCCAAACCGACGCTATGAATTTTGATGTAAAGTACACAGCACTTTACCATATAGCGCAGTCATTATCATCGGTGCTTACCTTTACAATAGGCGCAGCATTTGTTCTTGCCGTGTTTAAGCCACAAATGACCTATGGTACATTAATGACCTTTACAGGCTATGTTTCACTTCTTGCAGGGCCTGCCAACTTCTTTTCGTTTATTTTCCGTTGGTGGTCCGATTCAATGAATTCTGCACAACGTATTTTCGAAATACTCGATGCAAAGCCTGAAGTTACCGAAGACCCCAACGCCGTACCTAAAACCAATATTAAGGGCAACATAACCCTTAAAGATGTTACCTTCGGCTACGAAGAAAACAGGGAAGTGCTAAAAAATGTTTCGCTTACCGTAAATCAGGGCGAAATGCTTGGAATTGTGGGTAAATCAGGCGCAGGTAAAACAACCCTTGTTAACCTAATTACAAGACTTTACGATGTAACAGAAGGCGAAATTTTAATAGACGGTGTAAACGTAAGAGATATGCGTTTTAGCGACCTCAGAAAAAATATAGCGTTAGTAAGCCAAGAAACCTATATCTTTAAAGGCACTATTTTCGATAATATTGCATACGCCAACCCATCTGCCGACCGTAAAACCGTAATAGATGCTGCAATAGCTGCATCTGCACACGACTTTATATGCAAACTTCCCGACGGTTACGATACCGAAGTAGGAAGTGGTGGCAGGGGACTTTCGGGTGGAGAAAGACAACGTATTTCTATTGCCCGTGCAATTCTTGCTGACCCTAAAATTCTAATTTTAGATGAAGCTACGGCAGCAGTAGATACCGAAACCGAAAAGAACATTCAAGCATCCCTTAAAAAGCTTGTTAAAAACCGTACAACCCTTTCTATCGCACACAGACTATCTACATTAAGAGATGCCGATAAACTTGTTGTAATAGAACGTGGTAAAATTACAGAACAGGGAACGCATAAGGAATTAATGCTTAAAAAAGGCGAATATTTTAAACTCTATCAAATACAAAGCAAGGCTCTCGCAATGAGAGGTATAGGAGATTAAAGTGCAAGAAAAAGATATTTTACAAGAAGAAATAAAAGAGGTTGAAAAACTTCTGACTGTAAATAAACTTACAAAAGAAAACGCCACCTTCAGCGAAACCAAAGGTGGTTTTATAACCCTTTTATTAGATGGCGAACAAAAAGGTCAGGTCAATGTTATTTGCACCTTTCCGTTTACTGCGCCAAACGAGTTTTTATCGGTAAGAACTGCCGATGATAAGGAAGAAGAATTAGGCATTATCGAAAATCTTAACGATTTCGACGAGCAAACGGTTTTAATTATAAAAAAACAACTCGAGATTCGTTATTTTATGCCTGAAATACTTAAGGTGTTTTCGGTAAAAGAAGAATATGGCCATACATATTGGTCGGTGCTTACAAATAAGGGTAAGCATAAATTTACAAGCCCTTCAGGTTCGTCCGGCTCGGTTATTCGAAACGGCAACAGAGTTATAATAAAAGACTCCGACCAAAACCGTTACGAAATTAAAGATTTATCAAAGCTTACCCCAAAAGAAATGAAAAAACTCGACCTTTATTTGTAGGAGAAGTTAATGGACTTAAACATAAAACTCCCCGAAAATTTACGGCAAAAACTGGCAGAAAAAACCTCTGCCCAGCCTATATACTGTGTTAAAACCGATATAAGTCTAACGGGCGAAT
>JAFOFE010000071.1 GCA_017387475.1 Clostridia bacterium
ATTTATAAGCAAGCAATACTCATTTCAAATACAATTATTTTTGGAGGAAATATGCTTAAAACTAAACTTAAAGAATACCTTGCGAAAACACCAATCATTGCAGCAGCCCACGAAAACAACTGGCAAGACGCAATAAATTCGCCTGTAAAGGTTGTGCTTTGTTGCGCCTCTAACATTATGAACATTAAAGATAAAATAGATGAATGCCACAAACACGGCAAAATTGTATTTATTCATATCGACCTGTCAGACGGTATTGGCAAAGATAAAGCAGGTGTTGAATTTTTAGCAAAATGTGGTATAGACGGCATTGTTTCTACTAGGGGTAATATCGTGAAATACGCAAGGGAACAAGGTCTTATAACAATTCAGCGTTTCTTTGCGCTAGATTCTAAAGGTGTTGCCAGCATACAAGACCTAACATCTTCTTCAAAACCCGATTTTATTGAAATTATGCCGGGTGTTATTACCAAAATTATTAAGCAGGTTGCTAAAGGCTCCATTCCTGTTATGGTTGGTGGACTTATCGACACAAAAGAAGAAATTGCAGAAGCTGTTAAAAGTGGCGCAATAGCAATTTCCACAAGTAAAAAAGATTTATGGAATGTATAAGGAGTTAGTTATGGATGCTACAAAATTCAAGGATATAAACCTTTATCTTTTTGATATGGACGGAACACTTTACCTTGGCAACCAACTTTATAGTTTTACTAAAGAATTGCTTGCCACTATAAAAGCAACAGGTCGCCGTTATATGTTTATGACCAACAACTCTTCAAAAAGTGTTGTCGACTACATAAAGAAGCTTGAAAAGCTCGGTATCCCTGCCGAAAGAGAAGATTTTATTACATCTTCACAAGCTACAGCATACTATCTTAAAAAGCACTATCCAAACCATAAACTGTATGTTTGTGGCACAAAATCACTTGTTAAGGAACTTGAAACAGAAGGCTTCACAGTTACCGAAGAATTAGATGAAGTAGAATGTATCGTGCTTGGCAATGACCAAGAACTTACCTTTAAAAAGCTCGAAGATATTTGTAAAATTCTGTTAAAGCGCGATGTACCTTATATTGCAACCAACCCCGATTATGTTTGTCCAACAGAATTTGGCAGCGTGCCCGACTGTGGTAGTTTTATAGATATGCTTTATAATTCGGTAAAAAAACGCCCCATAGTTATTGGTAAGCCCGAACCCTTAATGCCAATTCTTGCAATGGAGCATACAGGCTACACTAAAGAAGAAACAGCAGTAATTGGCGACAGACTTTATACCGATGTTAAAAGTGGACTTAATGCAGGTACTTTAGGCGTGCTTGTTTTAAGTGGAGAAGCTACTATGCAAGATGTTGAAGAATCTGACTTTAAACCCGATATAATTTTAAAAGACTGTGGCGAAATAATTGAATATCTTAAATAAACCAAAAGACGAATCAAACGATTCGTCTTTTTTTATTTTAGTATAAAAAGGCAATATTTACATATACTTTTACTGAAAAATAAAAACAGGAGGTTTTTATGTTAAAACGAATACTTTCAGTAATAATTTCAGCAATTTTAATAACAGGTCTTTTCGCAGGTTGTGGTGAAAAAGAACCAATGGCTCCAAAACTAAAGGTTGCTGCGCTTTCTTCGGGATACGAAGAAACAATGCCTGGTATGTGGCAAGAAATATGCGATGCCTTTACCAAAAAAACGGGAATAGAAACAGAACTTATTTTAGAAAAGAACCTTGAAGATGTTATTGGTGCTTCAATGCAAGGCGGCGATTACCCCGACGTTGTGCTTTTAGCAACAGGCCGTGAAGCAGGTCTTACCGAACAACTTATTAAGGATAAAAATCTAGAGGAACTTACCGATGTTCTAAATATGACCATTCCGGGCGAAAAAACAAAGGTAAAAGATAAAATTAGTGGTGGCTTTACCGAAAGTGTGGCAACCAACCCATATGCAGACGGCAAAACCTACCTTATGCCAATGTTCTATTCGCCTTGTGGACTTTTCTATAATAAGGGGCTATTTCAAGAAAAAGGTTGGAAAGTGCCTACAACTTGGGATGAAATGTGGGAACTGGCAGAAGAAGCTAAAAAAGAAAATATCGCGCTTTTCACATATCCTACAACAGGATATTTCGATTCCTTCTTTTTCTCATTAATGTATGCTGTTGGTGGCCCTGAATTTTTCAATAAGGTTACTAATTACGAAAATAGTGTATGGGAAACAGAAGAAGGCAAAACCTTTATCGATATTGTAGCAAAACTTGCAAGCTATACAAATAAGAAAACACCTTCCCAAGCAAACGACCAAGATTTTTCTAAAAATCAGCTTATGGTAATGCAAAACGAAGCACTGTTTATGCCTAATGGAACCTGGGTAGTCGGCGAAATGGCAGATGCAGTAGCAGCAGACGGTTTCGAATGGGGAATGACTGCGCTTCCGGCTGTTGAAAAAGGTGGCGATGCCTATGCGTATACTTGGATGGAACAAATTTGGGTGCCAAAGGGCGCAGAAAATGTAAAGGACGCTAAAACATTTATTTCTTATATGTATTCCGACGAAGCTGCAGCTATTTTTGCAAAGCGTAATGCGGTACAACCAATTAAAAATGTTTCTAATTTTTTAAATGATGAAAATAAACTTTTCTACTCGGTTTACGAAAACGGTGCAAAAGCTGCTATCGGTAATTTTGCTGCATACAAATCGGTGGCAGGTCTTGGAAATCCTGCCGACTATTTCTTCGCACCAATCAATTCGCTCGTTTCGGGTAATATTACCAAGGAACAGTATGTTAACGATATAGTAAAAGCAACCGACCAAATGCGCGAAAATCTTCTTAATAAATAGCAAAAAGGGTGAGTATAAACTCACCCTTTTTCCGAAAGGAAACTTTCTATGAATAAGCGAAAAAGACAAAATATATTTATTGCGCTTTGTCTTGCGCCTGCAACAATTTTGTTCTTAATTTTTATGGTAAGTCCCACGGTAGATGTTTTCAGAATGTCCTTTTTTGAACGTGGCGCATATTCAAAAACTGAAAATTATGTGGGTCTTCAAAATTTTGGCGTTCTATTAAAAGATACACGTTTTATTGTAGCCTGCCAAAATACTATTTTTTTAATTGTTGTGGTAACCGTTGTAACATTTGCGCTCGCTTTGTTTTTTGCAGCCTGCTTAACAAGGGAAAAGGTAAAAGGAAATAACTTTTTTAGAATTGTATTCTACATTCCTAACATATTATCGGTTGTTGTAATATCGGGTGTGTTTTCGGCTATATACGATACTAAAAATGGGCTTTTAAATAGCCTTGCGTCTGTTTTTAGCGGCAAAACGGTGTCTGTACTTTGGAAAAGCGAAGAACTTGTTGTAATATCGGTTGCAATTGCACTCGTTTGGCAAGCAATCGGTTATTATATGGTAATGTATATGGCATCTATGTCATCTATTCCCGAAAGCCTTTACGAAAGCGCAGGCCTGGACGGAGCAGGTAAAATGGTTCAGTTTTTTAAAATTACAATTCCACTTATTTGGACCAATATTAGAACAACATTAACCTTTTTCATCATTTCAACAATTAATATGGCGTTCTTGTTTGTTAAGGCAATGACATCGGGTGGACCAAATGGTTCTAGCGAAGTAGTTCTTTCTTTTATGTATTCTCAAAAAGATGCAGGTCTTTACGGTTACAGTATGGCAGCAGGTGTGGTAATATTCATTTTTTCTTTTGCACTGTCTGCGCTTGTAAACAAGGCAACCAAGCGTGAAACTTTGCAGTATTAAGGGGGTAGGGGATGAATAGCAATAAACTCTTTAAAACCTTTGTGTACGTTAGCCTTATATTACTTGCAGTTTCAATTATAGTGCCGGTTGCATGGGTCTTTTTGGCGTCAATTAAAGAAAATAAAGAATTCTATGGCAACCCGTGGAGTCTGCCCCAAGGTTTCTACTTTCAAAACTTTCTTGAAGCTTTTAAAAAAGCAGGTATGGGTCAGTATATGCTGAATTCGATAATTGTTACGGTAGTGGCTCTAATTCTTCTTTTAATCATTGCGCTGCCTGCTGCCTATTGCCTTGCACGGTTTAATTTTAAAGGCAGAAACATTTTAAATACGGCTTTTGCAGCAGGACTTTTTGTTAATGTAAATTATATTGTTGTACCTATCTTTTTAATGCTAAAAGATGGCGATTCCTTTTTAAAAAATATTTTCGGTAAAGGCTTTTTGCTAAACAACCTTTTTATTTTGGCGTTAGTCTATGCTTCTACTGCTTTACCTTTCACCATATATTTATTAAGAAGCTATTTTGTAGCGCTGCCACACGAATTTGAAGAAGCAGGATATATAGACGGCGCAGGATATTTTTCTACTATGGTAAAAATTATTTTCCCAATGGCGCGCCCGTCTATAATTACCGTAATTCTGTTTAACTTCCTTTCTTTTTGGAACGAATATATAGTGTCATTAACCCTTTTAAGTGCTGCAGGTGGCAGAAAAACTTTGCCCGTTGGTCTTATAAATTTAATGCAGGGTCAGCAGGCAAAGGCGCAATACGGCGTAATGTACGCAGGTCTTGTGCTTGTAATGCTTCCAACGCTTATACTTTATATTTTAGTTCAAAAGAAATTAACCGAAGGTATGACAGTCGGTGGGGTAAAAGGGTAGGTGATGTTATGTTTTATAAAGAATCTCGACTTCGCTCGGTGCTTATAGCCGTTCTTTTTGCCTTGGGTCTTGCTTTTGTCTATTTAGGATGGACAATAAAAGGTCAAATGATAGGACTCCTTACAATGCTTTTAGGCGTGGCATCTTTAATCTCGTCAATTTTCGTTTATAATAAGCCATATAAATAATAAAACAGTGAAGACACTTGTCTTCACTGTTTTTGTTTGTATAAAAAACATTCCTTATCGTGCGAGTATATGATGCCAATAGCCTGTAAATAGGAATATATAATTGTACTGCCTACAAATTTCATTCCTCGCTTTATCAAATTATGTGAAATAGCATCAGATAAATCGTTTGTTGTTTTGCCAACTTCAAAAATTGTTTCGCCGTTTGTAAAAGTATTTAAATAATTGTAAAATGAACCAAATTCACTTGTAATTTCTTTAAAAAGCTTGCTGTTATTAATGCTCGCCTTAATTTTAAGTTTGTTTCTTATAATTCTTTGGTTACTTAATAGCTCGGTAATTTTATCTTCGCCGTAACAGCAAACCTTGTCAATATCAAAATTATCATACGCCACCCGAAAGGCTTCACGCTTGTTTAAAACACATTCCCACGAAAGCCCTGCCTGAAAAGATTCAAGAATTAACATTTCGTATAAATATTGCTCGTCAGAATTCGGCACACACCATTCGGTATCGTGGTAGCTAACATATAATGGGTTTTTAAGGTTACACCAAAAACATCTTGTCATAAATTAACCTACTTTTAATTGATAAACAAATTATAACATAACAAATATTTGAAATCAACCATACCCAAAAGTGTGTTAACAGAAATCATAAACAATTATTTAGTGGCAATGCGCAGATTAGCGAAATTGAAAGACTTGAAAACGAGTTTTTAAAGGTTGCTAATAAGGTTGCCAAAATGAACGCCACCGAAGCAGAGCAACGAAAAACCACCACCGAAGACGGTAGTGGTGTGGAGTATAGCATAAACGATGGGTTTTATGCTGAATTTGATGCATGGGACGGCAAAGACACAAACAAGGTTTTTACTATTGGAAGAACGTCTGATGCGCTTCGTTCGGTAAATATTAAGAACCAAGAAATTAAAATGCGTTCAGGTATGATATTAAAAAAATTAAGCAAGCATCCTGAAATGTCAAAGGATATTTTCAGAAAAATACCTGAACTGTTAGAAAATCCCATTTTAATTCAGTTTTCTGATGCGATAGACCCAAAAACCGGTAAACAAAAATATGATAGTCGTATAACAGTTCTCGGTGAGCTATATGCAGATATGATTGTCGACGGAAAAACAGTTCAAAAGCCGGTATTGGTTTCTTTAGAATTATTACCAACAAACCAAAAGAAAACAAAAATTTTAGATGTTTCTTTTGTTACAAGTGCATATGGTCATTCAAAGTTGCAGTCATATTTAAATGAAAACAGCATTCTGTACATTGAACCAAACAAAAAAAGGACCAATAAATGGCTATCCCTGAATAGGCTGCAATTGCCGTTGGGGGAAAACCAAACTGGTCCTATAAGAAGGATAACATATATAGACGGAAAAGTCAAGGTGCAAAATTCTACTAAAAAAACAGAAATGCAGCTTGCGCTTGAAAAGCCGGTGTTATCAATTCTTATGGTAATAGTATATTCGATAGTTCGAAAGAAAATTCATCCAATAATAAATTTTCCCTCCCCGCCCTCGACACCGAATATCTATTCGCAGTTGAGAAGGGCGATATGGAAACGGCACAGAAGATGGTTGATGAAGAAGCTAAAAAGGCTGGATATAATTACCATTTATACCACGGTACAAATGCCGATTTTACTAAATTTGATTTACAAAACCACGGTGGTAAAAACGGCAAAGGCGAAGGATATGGCATTTACCTTGCTGCGAATAAAGAAATTTCTGCTCCTTACGGCAAAAGAGTAATAGATTCATATACTAAATTTAATCGACTTGCTGAAGGTAGAGAAAAAACAATTACTTTTACAGAATTAAAAAATATTATAAAGACATCTTGCGAACTTGAAGCGCAACGAGCAGTAAATGATGAAGAATATGATTCTGTTAGTGAAGCACTAAAAGATACCTGGGTTTCAAATTATGTGTACACATACGATTACAATAGTATGTCTAAAGTGTACACTGATGTTGCTAACATACTTTGGGAAGCAAACGATAACGATGGTGATATAATTAACGAAATTATGACATCGTCAGGCGCGCATTATGATTATAATAACGCATTAGATTTTTATGATAACGTTCTTACAAAAGTTACAGGTATAGATGGTTTCCATTATATATGGGGCGACAAAAGCAGTGGTGGTGTTGAAAACGATATTTATTTAGCTTTTCATTCGAACCAAATCAAATCTGCCGACCCGGTAACATACGATGATGACGGTAATGTTATTCCTTTATCAGAGCGTTTTAAAGAAAACAATGACGATATTCGCTATTCTTTGCCAGACAATGCAAGTGTGCTTGAAATTGGCGATGCATTTTTAGTAGCAATGCGCAGATTAGCGAAATTGAAAGGCTTGAAAACGAGTTTTTAAAGGTTGCACCAAAAACATCTTTTTTTGCCGTCTATAAACTCACCTCTAAAAAATCATATCACAAGTTATTAACAATTCAACGCTTCGTGGGTTGTGAATATATGTAGTTTCAGCTATAATAAATCAAAAGGGGAGTTGTTATGAATACTTATGTAACAGGTGCTGTAATTAAGCGCCTTCGTGAAGCCAAAGGTTTAACCCAAAACGAGCTTGCCGAAAAAATCGGTGTCAGCAGTAAAGCCGTTTCAAAATGGGAAACTGCAAAAGGCCTGCCCGATATTTCTTTAATTGAACCAATAAGTATAGCGCTCGGTGTATCTGTAATGGAAC
>JAFOFE010000008.1 GCA_017387475.1 Clostridia bacterium
CCCCGCGAAACCAATACTGAAGGTTATCCCAATCGCGATAACGAACTTCACTGTTTGACGCTGTTACAACCTTACCGTCGTATTTCGATTTTTCTTTTCGCCATTCGGGGTCGTTTCCGTCTACCCATATCATTACAAAATCGATAGGACCATTCATAAAGTTAACTCCATTTATCTTTTATTGCTTGATAGTTTCTTTCGCAATTATTGTTGTCATATAGTGTGAAGAAATCTTTATGGCGAGATATATACGGTTCGTAATTTTGAAAACCGTTTTCTGCCATTTTATAAACATAGTCTGCCAAAGCGTCTGCATCTTGGAAAGTAGGACCAAAGCCGTCTTTTTCGTATTCGAAATAGGCTTTATGGTATTGTTTTTCGCTATAATCTTCATAGTCGAAATGATAATACGCAAGCGGCTTTTTCATATAGGCAAAATCTGCCTGGACGCTTGAAAAATCGGTTATCATAAACTCTGAAGTTTTGAGCAGTTTGCCCACAGTATATTCAGGGTATTTGCAGATGGTGAGATTTGGGTTTTTAGTATCGAAACAATCTACAAAACGCTGTGCATCACGGTGGGGATAAAACATTATTTTAACGCCAAATTTTTCGCAGGTTTCGGCAAGTTTAGGACTATTTAAAAGAGCATTCCATTTCTTAAAATATTCGGTTTGTTTGAAAGCCTTAATATCTTTTGAAATATTTTTTGAAAGGCTGTCTGTTCCTATCCATTCGCGCCAGGTTGGCATTATAAGAATTTGCCCTTTATTAACCTTAAAACCATGCAGTTTGTCGAACCTTGGAAGCCCCAAAAGTTTAACAACACCTTCGGGATAACCGTAATTATTGTTTACGCATTCCCATTCCCTGTATGTGCTTGTTGTAAAAAGGGACATTTTTGTATTTTTGTAATAAAGGAATTCGATATCGGTTAGGATAATGCCGTGTTGTAAAAACACACGGTTATTTTTTAGAATTCCGTAAACCTCTAAAAGATTGCAAACGGCATAGTTAGGTTTGCCACTCTTTTGAGAGCTTATATTAACCCTTGCAGTAAGATAGAGTATCCAATGAAGAAAGCTGCCGTACTTTACATATTTTCCGGTTGCTTTAACCTTGCTGAAATCTATACTATTTTCATAAACTGCATAGACGGCATCTTGCTTTGGATAATTTTTGCAGACATATTCAAAAAGGACAAAACCGTTATCGGATGCTTCCTTTCCGTTGTCGCAAAAAAGCCATAAATCTTTTCTTTTTGTTTTATAAACAAGCGCTATTGGAAGTGCTAAAAGGAAAAGAAAAATGTGGCCGATATCACGAAGCTTTACATTTTTAAACTTTTTAAAAAAACTTTTCATAAACTTTATGACATAAACTCATTATACTTTGGTAAAACCTCTGCTGTAGGTCCTATCATTTTGAGTTCGCCTTCGTGTATCCAAAGAATGTTATCGCAAAGTTTTTGCAAGGTTTCGGTTGAATGGGAAACAATGATAACTGTGCGATTTCTGTCTTTAATTAAGCTCTTCATTTTTTCGAAGCTCTTCTTTTTAAACTTTGCGTCGCCTACCGACAACACTTCGTCTATAAGCATAATTTCGGTTTCGAGTATTGCCGAAATGGAAAACGCAAGCTTTGAATGCATACCACTTGAATAGGTTTTTACAGGTCTGTCTATAAACTCGCCAAGTTCGGAAAACTCGATAATCTCGTCCATTTTTTCATCTATCTTATCTTTTTCGAAACCAAGAAGCATTCCCGAAAGATAAATATTTTCGCGTCCTGTTAAGGCACGCTTAAAGCCAACGCCAATTGAAAGCAAGGAAACCGAATTTCCGTGTAAATCGATAGTTCCTTCGTCTGCCGAAAAGATGCCTGCAATTGCACGAAGAAGGGTTGACTTACCACTTCCGTTTTTGCCGACAATGCCAAGTATTTGACCCTTTTCTACTTCGAAGGATACACCTTTAACTGCTTCGAAATAGCTTGTTTTGGCAAACTTTTTAAGCGAAAACACCGATTTAATAAGGGAGATTTTTTTAAGATAACGATATCTGATTTTAACGTCTTTAACGGTAATTACAGGTTGAGCCATTATAAATCTCCTTTCTTAAATAACCTTAACGTAGCTGTTTTCGAAATTAT
The DNA here is from genome assembly GCA_017387475.1 of Clostridia bacterium. GTDB lineage: Bacteria > Bacillota > Clostridia > Oscillospirales > Acutalibacteraceae > SFWF01. The sequence goes on from JAFOFE010000008.1 coordinate 2,152, forward strand.
AAATTAACTTTATACCTAAAATTGCAGCAACGCTTGCTATAACGAACCATACTGCAAAAGCAACAAGGTGAAGTTCGCCACCACCTATTATAACGCTTCGCATATCTGCCATAATAAAGGCTAATGGGTTAACATTTGTTAAAATTTTGCCTAAAATTGCAAGGTCGCCAGTTAAGCGATTTTCAAGCGAGAAGAACACGCCCGAAACATAGAAACCAAGTTGAAGAACAACGGTTATAACATTGCTTAAGTCTTCTACAAAAACGCCAAAGTGCATTACAAAAAGGCTTACTGCAAATGTACCAAGGAAAAGAAGTGCAAACAGTGGTATTAAATAAAGTATTTTAAAGGTAATTTGTACCGGATTGCCCGAAACACAGTCTATTACCAAAAATACAGCTGTTAAAGCGAAGGACACAAACATTTTAAATGCTAACACAAACATTTTCGAAAGAACAAACATATGCTTTGGCAGGTAAACCTTTGTTACAATGCCACGGTTTGCCGAAATAATACTAACGCTTGCCTTTAGAGTTTTGCTGAAGAACTGCCAACAGTTAAGACCTACAAAAACGAAAACCGGAAAGTGTGGTTCGGGTCTGTTAAAAATAAGTATTGCAATAAAGGAATATACTAACATATAAAGCATTGGGTCAAGTATCCACCAAAGCCAACTTAAAAAGGAACCTGCAACTTCTGCTTTAAGTTCGGAACGAGCCGAATATACTAAATAGTTGCCGAATTTTTTAATATCAGAAAAAAATCTTTTCATAAAATTTTGTTACCTGCTTTCATTATTTTTCAAAAGCTAACATTATTCGTATTATTATACCACTAATCTGCAGTTTTTTCAAGTCTGCGAAGCTCTGCTTCTTTCTTTGAATAAACGCAGCCACAAAAGTCTTGTCGGTATAGATTATACTCTGCCGAAAGCGCTATTGAACGCTTATAGCCGTTCTTCTTTTTAAAATCGGAAAAAAGGTAGTTTACCGAAAATTCTTCCATTATTTTTTCGCCTATTTCGTTAAGCCAATTAGCATTTTTGTATGGGCTTATTGTAAGGGTTGTTGTAAAGAAATCGAACCCGTTTGCTTTTGCAAGCTCTGCAGTTTTGCGAAGGCGAAGTTCATAACATTTTTTACAGCGTTCGCCACCTTCTTTTGCTTCTTCAAGCCCTTTTGCAATATTATAAAATTCCTGCGAATTATATTCGCACGGCAGAATTTTAATGTTTTTTGCATCTTTATTTTCGGCAATAAATCTTTCAAGTTCGCGCAGTCTGAAATCGTATTCCGATTTTGGCGAAATATTGGGATTATAATAAAAAATAGTTATATCGAAATAATTACACAAATATTCTATAACATACGAAGCGCAAGGGGCGCAACAAGCATGAAGTAGTAAGCTTGGCTTTTTGCCGTTTAAGGTTATTTGCTTAATAACGTTTTCTGTAAATGCGCTAAAGTTTTGCATATTCGTCCCCTTTCGATTTTTATATATTATATCAAATTCATTAATTTATCGCAAGTTGTTAATACTTAATTAAAGAAGTGGTGGTAATATTTATATTGAGGTGGTTAAATATGGGAAAATCTATACTAAAAGATATGCGGGAAAGCATAAGAGAAAACAAAAGTACTTTTGTGGTTTACGTTATACTTAGAATAATTGTTATTGCGGCGCTTATTATAGCAGTTTTTAGGGGCGACTTTGAAACAGCTTATGTTTGCTGTTTATCTTTAATTTTATTTTTGGCTCCTGCCTTTGTTGAAAGAACCTTTAAGCTTTATTTGCCTTCGACACTTGAAATTATTGTTTTGCTATTTATTTTTGCAGCCGAAATTTTGGGCGAGATAGCATATTTTTACGTTAGAGTGCCACACTGGGATACAATTCTTCACACGGTAAACGGTTTTTTATGTGCTGCTGTTGGTTTTGCGCTTGTAGACCTTTTAAACGAAAGCAAAAACATTAAATTTGAACTTTCA
>JAFOFE010000072.1 GCA_017387475.1 Clostridia bacterium
GCTCGAGACTAGTTAAGGACTCAACAGTTTTGTTGGAAGGTCTTAACACGTCGATAAGCCTTTTGTGTGTTCTTGTTTCGAACTGCTCACGGCTATCCTTGTACTTGTGTACTGCGCGAAGGATAGTAACAACTTCCTTCTCGGTGGGTAGCGGAACGGGGCCCGAAACGCGAGCGCCTGTGCGCTTAGCGGTTTCAACGATCTTTTCAGCTGCCTGATCTACAAGAGCATGATCGTAACCCTTAACACGAATTCTGATTTTTTCTTTTACTGCCATTTGGCTGCTCCTCCTTGTTTGGATTTGCGAGCGAAACTTACACCGTGCCGAGTGTTTCTTCAGGGCACATTATAAAACCGGATGGCTGGGGTTGCAGTCATTCCGGGGCTGACGGCGCAAAAATACCGTCGTGGATACACGGCATCGCAAGTTGCCGCACATCCTTAAAGTTTAAGTTCTACTTCGCCCGGTTTAAAATCGGACATACTCCGCGGAAATTTCCCGACTCGACGGTCGGCCACCTCCCGCATCAACGCATATCAACGCTATTATCACAGCGTACTCTCGTATATTAACACAAAGCAAATAAAAAATCAAGTATTTTTTTGCAATTTTTTTAAAAATTTTTTCGGCTGTTTTTGGGACTGAAAACACCCCGTTTTTAGTCCCCTTTACGCGCGTATATATATAATAGGAAGAGCCGATGCAAAAAAGCATCGGCTCTTAAGGTTTTATTCTACTATTTCGCCAACATCATTAAGGATAATATTGGGTCCGTAAGGAAACTGCTCGACAGTTTCTCTTGTGGATACGCCCGAAAGCACCAACACGGTGGTAGCTCCCGATTCAATACCTGCGATTATATCGGTATCCATTCTGTCTCCGATAATTACGGCATCTTCACTTTTGCAACCAAGTCTGTGGAAACCTGAACGCATCATTAAGGGGTTAGGTTTGCCAAGATAGTAAGCCTGCTTGCCCGTTGCAACCTCTATGGGTGCGACAAGCGCCTTACAATCGGGGATAATTCTATCGCCTTCGGCAGGAGCAGTGGTATCGGGGTTTGTGCCGATAAGTTTTGCGCCCTTTCGAACAAGGTCGACTGCCTTTGCCATATTAGCAAAGCTATAATTTTGTGTGGGACCTACAACTACATAGTCGGGGTTTACATCGTTTATTGTAAGCCCTTCTTCGTATATAGCATTGAGTAAGCCTGCTTCGCCGATACAGTAAACGCTGCAACCCGGCTTTTGTCTTGCCAAAAATCTGGCAGTAGCAATAGCCGAAGTATAAAAATGTTCTTCGGGAATATCTAGCCCCATTCTTTGAAGCTTCTGGCGAAGCTCGGTACGGCTTCTTTCACTTGAATTGGTTAAAAAGAGAAACTTTTTATTTTCTTTCTGAAGCCACTCTACAAAAAGTTTTGCGCTTGGAAGGAGCTGGTTACCGTGATAGATAACACCGTCCATATCGCATATAAAACCTTTTTTACTTCTGATAAGTTCTAAATCTGTCATATTGTTACCTTCTTAATGCGCCGTGGTGGATTTCATCACGCAGTGATTTCATCTCGCAAGAGATTTCATTCGTTTCCAAAGGAAACGGATTTAATTGCATATTAAGAAGCGGCGCTTCTTAATATGCTTTGCCCCAATATACCATTTTTTTGGCAGGTCTGCCACAGCAGATACATTTATCTGTTAGTTGTTCCTGCTCGAAGGGCATACAACGTGAGGATACACCTGCTTTTTCTTTAAGCGCTTCTTCGCAAGCACGGTCTTCGCACCACATAGCCTTAATGAAGCCGGGTTTATTATCGGCAATATCTATCATTTCTTCCATAGTGGTAGCAACATAGGTTTTTTCAGTTCTGTTTGCAAGCGCCTTGTTAAATAAGCCATCGCGAACTGCATCTAACATTTCGGGCACCTTGGTTTCAAGTTCGTCTAAAGAAACAACTACCTTTTCGCCGTTGTCTCTGCGAACTAAAACGCACTGATTATTTTCTATATCACGGGGGCCGAGTTCAAGGCGAAGAGGAACACCCTTCATTTCGTATTCGGCAAACTTCCAACCCGGGCTGTTATCGGTAGTGTCGATTTTAGCACGGCAAACCTTTTTAAGTCTTTCATAAACTTCGGTAGCCTTTTCGGTTACGCCTTCTTTATGAGAAGCGATAGGAATAACAACAAGCTGAATGGGCGCAATTGCAGGGGGAAGAACAAGTCCGTTATCGTCGCCGTGTGTCATAATGATAGCGCCGATAAGACGGGTGGATACGCCCCAAGATGTTTGGAATGGGGTTGCCTGTTTATTTTCTTTATCGGTAAACTGAATACCGAATGCCTTTGCAAAGCCATCGCCAAAGAAGTGTGATGTACCCGACTGCAAAGCCTTACCGTCGTGCATCATAGCTTCGATAGTATAGGTGTCTACTGCGCCTGCAAAGCGTTCCTTTTCGGTTTTAACGCCCTTGATAACAGGCATAGCAAGATATTTTTCTGCAAATTCGGCATAAACGTTTAACATTCTAATTGTTTCGGTTTGTGCTTCTTCGGCAGTTGCGTGAATGGTATGACCTTCTTGCCAATGGAATTCGCGAGAACGAAGGAAAGGACGGGTTGTCTTTTCCCAACGAACAACGCTACACCACTGGTTATAGAGTTTTGGTAAATCTCTCCAAGAATGGATGATGTTTTTGTAGTGGTCGCAGAACAAGGTTTCGGAAGTGGGGCGAACACAAAGCTTTTCTTCAAGCTTTTCGGCACCACCGTGGGTAACCCAAGCAACTTCAGGCGCAAAGCCTTCTACGTGGTCTTTTTCTTTTTGAAGAAGACTTTCGGGAATGAACATAGGCATTGACACGTTTTCGTGTCCTGTTTCTTTGAACATACCGTCCATAATTCTTTGGATGTTTTCCCAAATTGCCCAACCGTAAGGACGAATTATCATACAGCCCTTAACCGACGCATAGTCGATAAGTTCTGCTTTAATAACGACGTCTGTGTACCATTTAGCAAAATCTTCTTCCATAGAGGTTATTGCTTTAACAAGTTTTTCTTTAGCCATTTTTATCACCTATTATTCTTTAATTGCAGTTTCTTTATAATTGCCAAGGAATGTGAAATCGGGCAATTCTTTTTCTAAAGACGAAATTAACGCTATTGTTTTTCTGTCGTTAAGGTTACCCGAAAAATCTAAATAAAATAAATAATCGAACTCGCCGTTTTGTGCAGCACGAGATTCAATTTTGGTAAGGTTTAGTCCGTTCATACAGAAACGGTTTAAAACCCTGTTTAACGCGCCAACGCTATGCGGCACCGAGAACACAACGCTTATTTTATTAGCATCGTTTGGAATTATAAGTTGTTTTGATATTGTGATAAATCGTGTAGAGTTGTTCTTTACTGTTTGAATATTCTTTGCTACAACTTCAAGCCCGTAAAGCTCTGCCGAAAGTGCAGAACCTACTGCGCCTACCGATTTATCGCCCTTTTCTGCCACGAACTTTGCAGCCATTGCAGTATTGCTGAAGGGCTCCCTTTTAATTCCGTTTTGTTTTAAAAACGCTTTGGACTGGGAGAGCGCTTGTGGGTGTGAATAAACCGTTTTAATATCTTCAAGTTTTGCACCCTTAATGCCAAGCAGATTTTCGTTTACGGCAAGGTCTGCTGCAGATACGATATAGTAACGATATTTAAGAATTAAATCGTAAACTTCGCTAACCGAGCCTGCGTTTGAATTTTCTACCGGAACAACGCCGTAAACCACTTCATCGTTTTCAACGGCTTTAAATACATCTTCGAATGTGGTGTAATATTTAATATTGCCTGTGCTGTGAAGACTGTTTGCCGCAATGCTTCCAAACGCACCTGCTATACCCTGACAGGCAACATCTACATTTTCTTTAATGCCGTCTTTTGCATTTACTATTTGGCTTGCAAGCAAACCGAATGGGGCAAGCTCTGCTTGTTGAGCTTCACGGCTGACGCCCATAATTTCACGGTAAACCGATGCTATATAGCTACCGAACTCTCCACCTGCTGATGTAACGGTATCTATAATTTCCTGTTCTCTTTTTTCGTTTAAAACGGGAAGGTTTTGTTGCCTTTTAATTTCAGCAACCTTAAGTGAACAACCCATTCTTTCTTTTAAAAGTGGAACAAGCTTTGCATCAATTTTATCTATTTCTTTTCTTATGTTTTCAAGGCTCATACTCTATCCCCCTTAACCAAAAGGTCTAAAAGGGCAACCGATAATGCTGCTTCTAAAACAGGGAGCGCACGTGGCACAATGCAGGGGTCGTGTCTGCCTTCAATTTGAAGGGTGCTGTTTTCGCCCGTTTTGAGATTTACTGTTTTTTGTTCCTTTGCGATAGATGGTGTGGGCTTTACTGCAACACTTACGATTAATGGCATACCGTTTGTAATACCACCTGTAATGCCACCACAGTTATTTGTGTAACATTTAACCGTTCCGTCGTCTGCAAAATACATTTGGTCGTTAGCAACGCTACCCTTCATTGAAGCATAGCCGAAGCCTGCGCCAAAAGAAACGCCCTTTACAGCAGGTATTCCGTAAAGCATATTAGCCACAACATTTTCTACACCCGAAAACATTGGGTTGCCAAGCCCTACGGGAAGTCCGACTGCTGCGAGTTCTACCATACCACCAACTGAATCTAGACCGAGTCTTGCTTGCTCTACTTCATTTCGCATTGGTTCTTCGCAGTCGAGATTATTAAGTGCAAAGAATTTTTTTGAAAGATTGTCGAGTTCGTTTGCGCTTACATTTACAGGGTCGAACGGAGTATCTGCCACAGTGCCTATTTGCGAAATATGGCCACCTACCGTAATTCCCTTTTGTTTTAAAATTTGTCGGCATATTGCGCCTGCAGCAACTATTGGTGCTGTAAGTCTGCCCGAAAAGTGTCCACCACCGCGAATGTCGTTATTGCCACCGTATTTTACGGCTGCTGCAAAATCGGAATGGCTGGGACGTGGGTTATCTTTAATATTGTTATAATTGTGCGACCTTGTATCGCTGTTTTTAATGATTATTGCAAGGGGTGCGCCTGTTGTAACGCCCTCTACTATGCCCGAAATAATTTCGGGTATATCTGCTTCGCTTCGTGTGGTTGCAGTTTTATCTTTACCGGGGGCACGACGCGCCATTTGAGCAAGCACCGATTCATAATCTATTTTAACACCTGAAGGTAAACCTTCAAGCAGACAGCCAATGGCAACGCCATGGCTTTCGCCAAAAACCGATAAGCGAATATTATTTCCTATGCCGGAATTCATATTGGTTTACCTCCAATCTTTTTAAAGTCTTCAAAAAATTCGGGATAAGATTTTTCTACTGCTTCTATTCCCTTTATTGTGCTTTCGCCATTGGCGTAAGCTGCTGCAACCGAAAACGCCATTACAATACGGTGGTCGTTTGCGCCATCTATTACTGCGCCATTTGGTTTGCCACCATATATTACCATACCGTCTTCTTTTTCTTCGGTTTTAACGCCCATTGCATTTAGTGCAGCAAGTGTTGTTTTTATACGGTCGCTTTCCTTAATTCTAAGGCGCTCGGCCGAGTGTATTACGGTTTTGCCTTCGGCAAAAGCAGCAGTTGCTGCAATTGCAGGCACCATATCGGGAATGTTTGCAGCGTTAACCGTTATTCCCTTAAGGTTGCCTTTGCTTATATGTAAAACGTTGTTTTCTAAAGAAATGTTTGCGCCAAAGGCTGCAAAAACATCCAGCGCAGCCATATCGCCCTGATTAGAAGCGAAATCTAGCCCTGCAATTTTAATATCTCCACCAATTGCTGCAGCCGACATAAAAAACGCTGCCTGCGACCAGTCCCCTTCTATTACGGTATCTTGTGGGGTGTAGCCACTTTCTTTAGAAACAAACCAACCGTTTACGGTTTCTTCTACATTTACGCCATATTTTTTCATTGCAGAGATGGTCATATCTATATAACCAACCGATTCTAGCGCTGTGGTTGGAATAATATTTACATCACTTTCCAAAATAGGCGCAGCCATAAGCAGACCACTTATAAACTGTGAAGAAATGTTGCCCGGAAGGCTGAATTCTCCACCACTCATTGTACCGTTTAAGGCTATGGGCAAATTGTCTTGCGAAACTGCTACACCGTGTTCCCTTAAAAGAGTTGTTAGTGTATTCATTGGGCGTTCGGGTAGTCTTCCTTCGCCCGTGCAAACACAGTTGGCGCCAAGCGCAGCTGCTACTGGAAGTAAAAACCTTGCAGTTGAGCCCGATTCGCCAAAATTAAGGGTTGCGCCCTTTTGGGTGCTGCCTTTTGAAATAATGTAGCCTTGGCTGTTTTCTTGTATATTCATTCCAAGATTTTTAAGGCAGGAAACGGTTGCCTTAATATCTTTAGACGTGCAATACGGTGTTACCCTACACTCGCCACCACTTAATGCTGCGCAGATAAGCGCTCTGTGGGCAGCACTTTTTGAGGGTGGCACCGTAACGCTTCCGTTTAAAGAGGACGGAATAATTTTAATATCCATTATTTGCCCTCCACAAAGAAGCTGCCAAGTTTACTTATTGGGAAAGGCTTTACGTAAGATTTGCCAACCTTTTCGCAAAGGACAAGGTTAATGCTATCTCCCCTGCGCTTTTTATCGTAAAGCATTATATTAACAAGTTCTTCCGTTTTGCCAGAAAAGGTTGTTGGAAGTGAAAATTTGTTAAGTAACTTTTCTATTTTTTCGGCTGTGCCAACTTCGGTTTCGCCACATTTTTCGCTAGTTTTAGTGATGCACAGCATACCAACGCCAACTGCTTCGCCGTGGGCAAGGCCACAGAAGTTTTCATACTTTTCAATGGCATGCGCCAAGGTATGCCCGAAGTTTAAGAGCATTCTTTCGCCCTTTTCGGTAAAATCGTTTTCAACAACCTGTCTTTTAATATCTACACAGGTGTAAATGACATCTGTTAAAATGTCGTCTATATTTTTACAGTTTAAAAGTGTATTATAAAGTTCTTCACTTTTAATTAAGGCATATTTAACTATTTCGCCCATACCGTCGTTTTTATAACGGGTAGGTAAGGTTTTAATTGTTTCGGGGTCTATTAAAACAAGTTTTGGGTTGTGGAAGGCGCCTATAAGGTTTTTGCCAAATGTTAAATCGCACCCTGTTTTGCCACCTACCGAAGAATCTACCTGAGAAAGCAGTGTTGTGGGAATGCCCACAAAGTTTATGCCACGAAGGTAAATTGCCGAAGCAAAGCCTGCCATATCTCCTGTAACGCCACCACCTAAAGCCACAACAATATCGTTACGGCTAAGCTCGTTTTCGCAGAGTGCTTTTATCATACCTTCAACGGTGGCTAAATTTTTAGAAGCTTCGCCTGCAGGAAAAATATGTGAAGCAACCTTAAAACCGTTTTGCTCTAAAGAAGCCACAACGGTTTGTCCGTAAATGGGGAAAACGTTAGTATCCGAAATAATTAGGGCGCGAGAAGCCGAGGTTACCTTGCGAATATGTTCTCCACAAGAACCTAGAATTCCACTTTTAATTAAAATTTCGTATTCGTCTTTTCCCGAAACGGTTATTTTACGCATATTAACTCCATAAGCCTAAAAATTCATTAAAGGTTATTTTACCATAAAATGCACTTTATTGCAACAGTATATTAATATATTATAATATATCTTCTATTATAGAAATCGCTTCTAAAACAACGCTTTCAATATCTTTTGAAGTGTCGATAACGGCATTTGCCACCTTGCTGTAAATTGGCTTTCTTGCATTGTATCGGTTAATTATATCTTCTCTGCCACCTTTTGTAAGTGGTCTTGTTTTATCGCCCGAAATTCTTTTTAAGGTTTCATCAATTCCACAGTCAAGCAAAATAACCTTGCCTGCCGTTTTAAGATACGGGTGATTAACTTCGTTCGCAGCAAGCCCACCACCTAAAGAAATTATAAGGTTTTCTTTTAAGGACAGTTCTTTTATAAGCTCGGTTTCAAGGTTTCTAAAATACTGCTCGCCATCGGTTTCAAAGATGTTGGCAATTGTACGGTTTTCCCTTTTAACAATTTCGGCATCGGTATCTGCAAGTTCCATGCCAAAATGTTTAGCTAACCTTTCGCCAAGGGTTGTTTTTCCACAACCCATAAAACCACAAAGTATTATATTATTTGCCACAGAATATTGCCTCCTGCTCTTTTGCACTTTTTTCTATTACGGCTAACGTTTCTTCCGGGGTAAATTCTGCACCGTAGAAAATGGTGTGTCCCTTAACTGCCTGTGCCACAAGCATTGAAAGCCCACCACCACAGGTTTTGCCAAGCTCTTTTGCAGTTTTAAGAAGCATGGTTTCTTCGGGGTTATAAACTATATCGTAAACGGCATCGAAAAGCGCAACCTGTTCGTAAGATAGTGGCACAGCATCGGTTTTAGGATACATGCCAACAGGGGTTGCATTTACAAGCAGGTTATAGTTATCTTTAATTTCTTCGTTTTTTAAAACCTTTATTGTTGTGCCAAGTTTGCTACCTAATTCTTCGGCAATTGCAAGCGCACCAGAAAGGAAGTTATCGATTGTTCCAATAGTTACTTCGCAGCCTGCCTTTACAGCTTCGGTTATAATGGTTCTTGCAGCGCCACCAAAGCCATACACCATTACCTTGCCACAAAGCTTAATGCCGGAAAGTTCAAGTCCTTTTAAAAAGCCGTAAGCGTCGGTATTGTAGCCAATATATTTTCCGTTATTGTTTACAACAACATTAACAGCACCGTATTCTTTAGCAGAAGCATCAAGTTCATCTAAATATTCTATAATGGCAAGTTTATGGGGAATAGTAACATTGAAGCCGTCGAAATTTTTTAAACTCTTTTCAAATTCTTCGCCAAGCTTTTCGGGTGCAATTTCATATTTTCCATATTCTGCCGAAATTCCCCTGGCAGTGAAAAGTTCTGTATGTATAAACGGGGACATAGAATGCCCGATAGGATAACCGATTACTCCGTATTTTTTTGCCATAAAATCAGTCCTTTATATATTTTTTAAATAAAACAGTTGACAAAACAGATTATTCAACATATTATTTTCTTATAGAAGCTTTTATTACTATACCACAACAAATACCTCTATGTCTATATTGGGGTGTATTAAAACTTTTAAGGAGAATGTTAAATGATTTTTGAAAAAATTACTGAAATTCTTGCTGAGCAGCTCGCTGCCGACCAAAACACTATGACTATGGACACAAAAATCGCTGAAGATCTTGGCGCAGACAGCCTTGACCTTGTAGATCTTCTTATGTCTATGGAAGACGAATTCGGCATTGAAATTACCGATGAAGATGCAGCAGAACTCCACACCATTGGCGATGTTGTAAACTTCATTTCCAAGAATGTTGAATAATATATATTAAAACTTAAGCCCGTCAGTTTCCTGACGGGCTTTTTTGTTTGATTATTGTGCCATACCGTTATTGGTAAAGTCTTCTACTGTGCTTGATTCTTCAGATTCAGCAGTTGCAGGGTCGCGATAATAAACAACAATAATATCGTTTATAGAAACCTGTGCGCCTGTTTTTATTGTAGAATCGTCGCTAGCGTAGGTAACCTTGTAAATTTCACCGGGTTCTGCGCTTAAATCGAAACCTTTACGGATAATTACAGAATCGGAATAAAAGCCTGCGTCGAAGAGAAGGTTTTTACCGTCGGACAAGGTTTCACCAATGATGCTTGGCATTGACACTAGTTCGGTGCCTTGGCTTATATAAAGTTCAATTTTAGCGCCACGTTCAACCTTACTGCCCGCTGCGATAGACTGTCTGCAGATGCCACCTCTTGGAATAGTATCGGAATGCATACGGCCAACTACAACAAATTCGAAATGAGAATATTCGGTTTGCATTTCGCCAAATACATCGGTATAAATTTCGCCTTCAAGGTCGGGCACTTTATAAAGTGCTGTTTCGGGAACATAACCCGAATTTACAGAGCTTTCAGGTTCGGACGGAATGGATGAAACACTTGAAAGATCGCTTGATACGTTATCTTCTTGAAGTTTTGGTAAAACATAAATAGTAAATAAGGTACCAAGTATAATAGCAGTTGCTAAAACGGCAATTATAACATAAAGAATACTCGATTTTGCCTTACCCTTTGGTTCTTCGTCTTCGGTTTCGGTTTGAAGCTGCTGAGGAACTGCAATTGCTTCGAACATTTTATAAAGACGGTCTGCCGAGCCTACACGCTGTGCAGGGTCTACCTTTAAGGCTGTTGCAATTGCAACGAGTGCGCTTTTAGGAACGGTTTCTGTAATTTTGGTGGGTATTGCAAGCTTATCGTTGGAAAGACGGTCTTTCGCATCGGGTGGGGTTGTACCAATAAGCACACGGAACAACACTGCACCAAGCGAATATACGTCTACGCCCGAAAGGTCTTGAGCGTTTTCAAGATACTGTTCGGGTGCAACAAAGCCACTTGGAAGCTGTGATAAAAACTCGCTGTGTGCAGAAAGCACAGATTTAATGCAAAAGCCTGTAATGCGAAGCTTTCCGTCGCGTCCAACAACGATATTATCAAGGCAGATGCCCCTGTGGTATATGCCCATATCGTTAAGTTTTGCAACTGTTTCAATAAGTGGCATAAATAGGGGTTTGGTTTGTTCCCAACTTAAAGAACCACCGTTTCTTAAAAGGTGTTCTTTTAAGGTTGTACCCGAAACGGTAGCGAAAACAGCATATACTGTGCCACCAAGTTCAAATACATCTTCTACATTTAATATTGCAATATTCTTTTCGGCAGAGTAAAGGTTTTTGAACAAGGTTATAAATTCATCTTTACCCCTGTTGAAAGCTTCGGCACGATTTGCAGCAGGTGTAACGGTTAATCTGTCTGCGCTGCGTTTTGCAATGCCTGCAGGGAAATATTCTTTAATATTTACAACTGCGTTTCTGTCGTTATCCCAACCGATATATGTAACGCCGTCGCCCGACTCTTCTATTACCTTGCCAACAAAATATCTGTTAGCGTTAAGCCAGGTGCCAACTGCAATATATTCGTTTGCGTTGTCTGATGAATTGTCGTAACCACAAATGGGGCAAATTTGTTCGCCACCGTTGTCGTTCATACAGCCCATACAAAGTCTTTCTGTGTTTACCATAAAGTTACCTCCGGTAATTTACATTTCAAGTGATTATACCACATTAGATAAGAAATTTCAACTATTCGCCAAGCGGAATGATTTTATTGAATACGCAGGTATGCTTTGGCGTTACCACTCTGTCTTCATGCAGTGAGCCAAAATACCATTTTTCGAAGGTGCATTCGGCTGCAACCTCTTCGAAATATCCGTTTAATTTGTTTATTCTGTCTGCCGAACCTTCGCGAAGAAGCATTGCGCTTTTTACGTTTTTTGGTGGTTCGTGGGTGATTATATAATCTACTTTAAGACCTACTTCGTCCAGCTTTGCAGCGCCCATTGCCATTTCTTTTGGTGTTGGAAGTTCTTCCTTCCAATAAAGGCCCTGTTCGGCACGAATGTCTTTATCGGTAGATTCGCCACCACCGAATGTGAAAATGGTTTTATCTTCTATATTAAAAATTTCGCCACGCATTAAATGAAGCAGATTTCCGTGAATTCGGTGAACTTTGCCACCCTTCCAATATGTTTCACGGCAGGCGTTAATTTTATCGAAATTTTCGTGGGTGCCATCTACAAAAGCAACCGTAAACTTACGGCTACCAAGGTATTCTACCACTTCTTTTTCGTATTTGCCACCATCCCATATATATCCGAAATCGCCACAAACTATGAGTACATCGCCAGCTTTTAACTTGCGCCACTCTTTACCGTAAAGACGGTCTTCGGCACCGTGCATATCGCCCGTAACATATACCATAAAGGCTTCTCCTTAAAAAATATTATAAAGTTTAAAATTGCACTTTTAATTTCATAATTAATATTGTATAATAAAATACAAGATATTTCAAGTTTTGAGGTTCATATAATGAAAAAAACCCTTATTTCTTTAGTTTTAATAATTGTTTTGCTTGTGTCTTCGGGCATTACGGCAGGCGCTTTTAATATAAATAACTATGAAATGCACCACGATGCAGGCCTTATTGCCTACCCCGAAAACGATACTATAATATATTCTAAAAATGCCGACCAAAAAATGTATCCTGCTTCTATTGCCAAGCTTATGACGGCAATTGTTATGGTGGAAAACATAGATAATTTCGATACCGAATATATAACATATTCAAAAGAAGCAATGGACAAAATTTTAGGTACAGGCTCGGCAGTGTATGCCGGCGACGGACTTAAAATAGGCGAAAAAATGAAGGCTAGCGAAGCCTTGGCAGCGCTGCTTATTACTTCTAGTGGCGATGTAGCATACGCTATTTCCGAACATGTTGGTGGTTCTACCGAAAATTTCGTTAAAATGATGAACGATAAGGCTAAAGATATGGGTCTTACAGGCACTAATTACACCAACCCTGTCGGCCTTCACGACGATAATCTTTACACAACAGCAAGGGATATATATTATCTTGCAAAATATGCTTTTTCAATAGATAAAATTAAATCTTTGCTTTCGCATACGGCATACACCTTCGAAGCTACCAACTTTCACGATTCTATTACCCTTCCTGCTTCGAATCTTATGATAAACCCAAATTCCAACGTTTATTACAGATATGCTGTTTGTGGTAAAACAGGCTTTACGTCAAAGGCAGGCCGTTGCCTTGTCAGCATGGCAGAATACGGTGGCTACACATATATTGCAGTTGTGCTTGATGCAAAAACAATAAACGGTACAAGAAATGAATTTGTAGACACTGCAAATATGTTCCGTTGGGCGTTTAATAACTTTGAATATAAGTCGGTGCTAGATGCATCTACCCCTGTTACCGAAGCGCCTTTACACCTTTCGGGCGAATATGACCACCTGCCAATTTGTTTTGAAGGTGGCCTTAAAACCATATTACCAAAAGAAGCCGATTCTTCAACCATTGAATATAAAATAACCCTTAACAGCGAAGAATATTATGCCCCTGTTAACAAAGGCGACGTTGTTGGTAAGGCAGAAATTTTTTATGCTGAAGAACAAATCGGTACCCTTAATTTAGTTGCAGGACAAACAATTAAGGCAAGCCCTTTACTTGTATTTTTAGATTCTGCAAAAACATTTTTAACAAGCCTTCCAATGAAAATTCTTTATGTTGCTTTGGCTTTGGTTATTGTTATTTTTGTTGCTTCGGTTATTATTTTAAACAAAGGTAAAAAACAAAAACGCCGCGTTAAATACATTCCTTTATCCAAGGAAGAACGCGACGATTTAAGAAAATAATTCAAATTCCATATTTTTTAAGGTCAACTCGGCCGTCTTTTTCGAATATTATGCCTTCGTTTTCAAGTAATGTTCGTTGGGCATTACCCCCACCAAAAACAAAGGCTTCGGCTACCCTTCCTTCTCTATTTACAACCCTGTGGCACGGAATTATTTCGGGCGCAGGGTTGTTGTGTAGCGCATAGCCTACCACCCTTGCCCAGCGCGAATTGCCTGCAAGCAACGCCACCTGCCCATAGGTAGCAACCCTACCCTTTGGAATGGTTTTAACAACTTCATAAATTCTTTCAAACACCGTCATTTTACCTACCTCTTTTCACTTTTATTATACACTAAAACAAAAAGATTAGCCAAGTTTAAATTAAGTGTTTGACAAATTCGACTTTATGCATTATAATACATTAGTCGCATAAATAATATCGAGGTGTCGCCCAAGCTTACAGGGCGCTAGTTTTGGGTAAGGTTGCGAGCGCATCCGGTGGATGATACAGCGAGCATAACGAAGCGCCGTGGTCAAAACTTTTAGGCAATGGTGCCGTTAAAAGTTTTGGGTACCACAAGAGGGTTGCCAAAACGGATAAATCAATTTATAGTTGCGACTACAATAAATAAGCAAATATCGAGGTGTCGCCCAGTTGGTAGGGCGCTAGTTTTGGGAACTAGATGCCGCAGGTTCGAGTCCTGTCACCTCGACCAGTTAAAAAAGAACTAACCGTTTGGTTGGTTCTTTTTTAATTTTGTATATGGCAGGACGAGAACCTGAGAAGGTCTCGGCGTTAATAAAAGTTGCCAGTGGCAAGTTTTTAGCCGAGAGCGTGTAGTCGGGTACCGAATGCGTAGCATTGGGTCGACAAGCGGATAGTATGCGAAGCAGACGGTCGAAAGAGATTAAAAAACGATGTAAATTCGAGAGCGAGAGTCCTCACATACAACATTGACACTCGAAGAAAAGTTTGCTGTTGCAATACATAGTATTTTGAAACGATATAAAGAACAAGCGAGGTGATATTCACCTCGCTTGTTCTTTATTTATTTTCATATATTTTATTTCCAAAACGATATGATAAATGGCGGCAATTATATATTTGTGAGTCTGGTACACACTCTTTTATAATCGAATGCACCAATTCGTACACCGATGATATTTTTCCCTGACCACAACAAAAAATATATTTCGGGTTAATAATTTTAATTTGTTCCTTGATTAAATCGCTATACTTATTGATGTAGTTTGATAATTGTATGTCATCACACTCGCCATATCCACCACGCTTATTTAGATTCATATATGCACATTCGTAGTAATTTGTTTTTTCTCCAAAAATTTCTTGTAAATACCACTTCATGTTTGTATGATATGTATTCCATGAACCATCCGTTTTTTCTCCGCTGATTTCTTTTTTGGTATTTTCTTTAAACCAAAACGTATCATTATATTCGCCTTCTGGCTTATCTTTACAAGTATTTGATTCTTTAAGAATAAATAAAACCCCGTTAAATTTATCACTTAAAAAACCATCCGCACTGAAAGAATTTCTAAAAGTCTCGATTGTAGGAATTTGACCATCATTTTTTGGAAAGGTTTTTTCACATGATTCATTCGACTCGTTATTTTGCTCTTCTTTCCAAGCTTCAAAAAGTTCATTAAATACTTTATTCATTTTACCACCTCGTTTAATTTATCATAACATATTTCATTCCAAAAGTAAATAGATGCGGTATATTTCTCCGCAAGTTACAGATAATACCAACACAATTTGAAATTAAAGGAGATTTATTACGAGGGTACCGAGTAACAAGGTTCTCGGCACCTTTCCAAAATCTCCGATTTTGTTGAAAGGTGAGGTTCTTATATATGAAAGCAACAAGTATTGTGAGAAGAATCGACGATTTGGGCAGGGTTGTGATCCCAAAAGAGATTAGAAGAACAATGCGGATAAGAGAGGGCGACCCGTCACTGACAACATTGACACTTTTCGACAAGTTTTGTTTAGCGATACATAGTGTTGTGAATAGATATAAAGAACAAGCGAGGTGAGATTCACCTCGCTTTTAGCTTTTATATATTTTTAGTTTTCATTTTTCGGGCAAATAGCGTTAGAACTAATAAAACAATATATAGAATGCCGATAATCACGAAAATGGCAGGCCAACCAAAGGTATCTTTAACAAAACCGAAAAGCGAGGCCTGAACCGCAGCACCCATATAAACCGCCCAGTCAAAGATGCCGATAACGGTTGAGGATAATGCCTTGCCGCCTATATCACCCGCAATGGTCCATATGACTCCCGTAACCATAGCGAAAACGCCGAGAACAAAAAGCATGATGGAAGCAATAATCTGTTGTGTTATAAAAGGGAATATGAACATTCCGAAAAACGTAACAAGTGAAGCGATTATAAGCATTGGCTCGCGTTTGCCCTTCAGTATCTTATCGGTTATAATCGGGAAGATAAACATTGCGCAAGCTTGTCCAAAAGGAAGCAATATTGAACTGAAAATACCATCCTTAATAGCAAGTCCCAATTCTTCGGTAAAATATGTAGGGATCCAGGTAAGAAGACCGTATCTGCCGATACCTGCAATAGCCGAAATCAAACAAAGCACAATTACCTTCGGCTCGGAAAAGAGAAGCTTATAAGGGTAAAAATACCCCTTGGTTTTTATTGGTGTTTCTAATTGAGCATTGGAACCATCCTTGCTTTCTTCTAACTCGGAAAGCCCTATATCGTTTGGCGAATTTTTGAAGAAGCAAACAAATGCGATAAGCGAAAGAAGTAACGGAAGCAACGGGAAACGGAATGCGGCACGCCAACTCCATTCGGGGTTCAACTGTAAGCAAATCAGAACCGAAAGGTAGGTTGTAACTTGTGCCATTCCCGAGAAAAATGTCGTAAGACCTGTTGCAAAGCCTCGATTTTTAGCAGGCCACCATTTGTTTACAACGCCAAGTCCGTTAGACCATACCATTGACTGAAAGAAGCCGTTAAGCCCCCATAAAACAGTAATAACAGGGATACTGTGTTGAAACGAAATTACCACATTGAGAACAGCGCTTGCTATAACTCCGATTGTCATAAACCGTTTGTAGCCAAAAAATGCGCCCAACCTTCCGTTTATTAACTGTCCGAAAGCATAACACCAAAACAGCGCCGATGAAACAACACCTAATGTAGCGGTAGAGGAGTCTAAATCCGCTGCCATTTGTGTCATAACAAGGTTTATGTTTTGCCTTCCGTTATAGAAAAACAAATACATAAATCCGAAACTTAAAAGTACAAGCCACGCATATTTTTTTAATTTTTGAAATTTCGTATCGGTAACCAAAGCTGTATTTTCCTTTAACATTCCTGAAACCTCCATATTCGACATTTAATTGAATATATCATATTTGTAATAAAAAGTAAAGTACCTCTGTATAAACTCCCTTGTTTTACAGATACTAACAGTACAAATTTGTAAAGCAAGGAGATTTTTGTATATATGAAAGCAACAGGTATTGTGAGAAGAATTGACGATTTAGGCAGGGTTGTCATTCCGAAAGAAATTCGTCGCACTATGCGAATCCGTGAGGGAGAGCCACTACGTATTTATACAGTAAAAGCTGACAAGGAAACCACTTTTCAATGAACTTATCAGCGTTAGAAAAGCGTGCAGCTACAGGCTTTTTAGTGATTATTTGTCAGCTTGATTATGAAGCTAGACCAGTAAAAAAGAACTAACCGTTTGGTTGGTTCTTTTTTATTTATTTAATTTTAGGACGAGAAGCTATGAAGGTATTGGCATAACCTTCTATACTAGTGCCATTCGATAGTTCGATTGTGGTGTTTTCTACTTGTGCTTGCAAATAAATTACCGTTATGTTATGATAACAAAAAGGGGTGTTTGTATGTTTTTTAATTATGTGAAAAATAAAATAAGAAATAAAAATATTTTGTGGTCTATTATAAGTATAGTTGTAATGTTTGTAGCTGTACTTCTTGCAATATCTAATGGTTTCTCGTCAGAAACGGAATGGAAATACGGCTTTCGTTTTTCCGATACAGGTATTCCCATTCCCAATTGGGTAATTTCTTGTTTGTTCATTATAATTGCTTTAATTTTTCTAGGCCTGCTTATTTCTTCTGTAAAAGATCTTTTTACTAATACTACCTATAACAAAATAATTAAAGCTGCACAAGAAATTGGCGATATTTCTTTTATTGACCAAACATTACAAAATCTACAAAAAAATAATCTTGCAAAAGGCGGAGATTTAAGATATAACAACTTTTTATTTTTCTATATGAAAGGTACAGAAGTGTTTTTATTCCCTACCAAAAGCATTAATTCCATTCAACCTATTAAAGAAACCGGTAAAAATACAGAATGCTATGTAAATGTACGTTCTGCAACAGAGAATGTGAAAATTTATACTAAAGAATTAAATCTTGTGCCTTTAGCTAATGATATTTTATATTACGTAAGAGCTGCTCAGTAACACAACTTATGGTTTAAGCCCATATTAAAATTACTTTATAATTCATTTTCAATAAAAAAGGAACCATCACATCAGATGGTTCCTTTTTGTAATATCTTAAGCCACTCCTTGACAAGCGACACTTTACCGTGGTAAAATATTTTACAGTTTAAGTAGTTTCCCTATGCCAAAATGCAATAACTATTTCGAAAGGTGTTTTATCAATGAAAAGAAATGAAGTTCGTTCCGTAATTAAAGAGTTTTTATTGGAATTCGATATAAAGGCTTTATCTTCGGATGTGGCAGACAAGCTTGCTATTTATTTGCAAGAAAAGTATCCTGGCACAAAATTTGGTAATTCTTATAACATAGAATGTAAATTTGATGATTTCTTTTGTGCCAGAAATGTTTGTGGAAAAATTGACCGTTGCGATTCTTTTGAAGAAAGTTACGTACTAGATTCTGTAACCTTTGATATTAATAAAGATTTGCAAGTTATGGTTTGGGATAAAGAACCTTTTGCGCTAACTTTAGATATGGACAATCTTTCGGACGATGATTTGATTGATATTAATAATATTAATAACCAAGGAAAAATTGACGTGTATACTACATTTATGCGTATTGGCGAAAAAAACAGGGGCAAGCTAGCATCTAAAATACCGAGTTCAGAGGCTTTAGAATTGTTTGACAAAGATATCCCACCATTTGCTTTTTATGAGTACGACGGACTTTTTTATCATACTACTAGAAAAGCTGTTGGAGATCTTGGCGGTGGTGTTGGCTTTGGTGGATATGTGCGCGAGCAGGGTTCTGTTGCAGAAATTTCTAATACCGTTATATCTATTGGTTCACATGCCTTTGATGGCTGCAAAAACCTAACCAAAGTTTATATTAACAGCAATGTAAATTACATTGGCAAACATGCATTTGCTAATATTCCCGATTTAGTTATTTACTGTAATCTTCCTTCGAAACCTGACACTTGGGATAATGAATGGTGCGACGAAAATTGCACAGTTTATTTTAATAATTAGCTAATATATTGTGTTGCTTTATTAATTGCATAATAAAAGCCTATGAAACTTTTGGTTTCATAGGCTTTTTTATTACTGATTTATTATGGTTATGGCTGTAAAGTTATCCATATCTTTGGTTTTGCCGTTTTCATTAACTATATCGACCATTTTATCTAGCCATTCTTGTGGCGAATTGCTTTCGGCTAATGTTTTTATCATTTCCAATTCGTTTATGAATTCCCAAAAGCCATCTGTACACAACAAAAAAGCTGAAAAATCGTTGATATGGAATGTTTCGGATATTTCGCAAAGAGGTTCATCCCACTTGTCGCCAATAACCTTTAAAAGCATATTTCTATGTGGATGATTTCTAATTTCTTCTTCGGTGATAGTATTCGACTGCACAAGCAACTGTGGAATACTGTGATCTAGCGAACGTATATAGCTGCCATCTTTTAAAAAACCATAAAATCTAGAATCGCCTACATGGCCAACAACGGCGCTGGTTTCATTAGCCACCATACAAACAGCCGTCGTTTTCATTTCTCTTTTGGCGCCCATTTCTTTTTGCTTTGTTTCGACACGATTTTGCGCCTTTACAAAAGAATTTAACAAATAGGAATCTAAATCATTGCAACAAGATAATTCTTCTGCGAATGTATCGGCAACCGTTTTAGATGCAACATCGCCAAATCGATGTCCACCAAGGCCATCGCAAACCACAAAACACTGATATTTAGAAGCCGAAGATATGCTTAAATTATCTTCATTGTATGTTCTGCTACCCTCATGGGTTGTTGACGCGTATTTTAGCATAGTCGTCCCTCTTACATTTTTTTGCCACACTTGCCACAGAATTTGACACCAAACTTCATTTTATTGCCACATTTGGAACAGAAAATAAAGCGCACACTTGGCGCAGCAAGCCTTTGACCACAACTTCCACAGAAAGCAACTCCCGGCTTCATTATTCTTTTACATACCGGACAGACAACATTGTTTACAGGTTGTGCAACGGGTGGTGTAGTGGTTTTTGTTTCTTTAACGGGTTCAACCTTTTTAGGTTCGTTTGTAACGCTTTTTTCTTCGCCTAAAAGAACGGTATCTTCCTCGTCAACAGTAAGCAAGGTGTTTGCTTCCTCTTGCGCAGTAACAACTATATCTTCGGCTACTTTAAGCACAACGCTGTTAGATGTGTTTGCGCTTTTAGAATCTGTTTCGAAGATAGACTTGTTTGTATAATAATTAATTCCATTTTCGGAAAATACTTCGCTTTGAAGATCGGCATAGCGAAGGGCGATAGATTCAAGCTCTAAACGCAAATCTTTAGGATGAGCATATCTTTCGAGTGGGTCGTGAGCGCAGGTTTTAAACACAATTCTTGCCAACTTTTCATCGGCATTAACGGGTTTTGGTAAAGGAAGCCCTTGAATGCGCTTAACCATAGCTTCGGTTTTATCGTTATACTTTACGGGTGCAGGATATGCCGGAAGAAAAGGATCTCGGTTATTGTTTAATAATTTATAAAGAACAATACCTAGCGAATATATA
>JAFOFE010000073.1 GCA_017387475.1 Clostridia bacterium
CGGATCTCCGCTGCCGCTGGACGCGAACGAATTTCTGGGCCAGCTGCATGAGCTGATGCGCGTTGCCTACGACGGCCAGGAGGAAAAGACCCGGCAGATGGTGGTGGATATGGTCGGCACATACCGCCCCGCAGGCGAACACGGCACGGAATATAAGGGCAAGGCCTGACAAAACGCAGGAATACTGGCGTATTTCAAGTTTTGAGGCAAACTATTACCGAAAATTTTGTTTTGAAGGCGTAGCTGGTTAGACTCTCGCCAACTTAAATTTTGGATACAACATTAATTGGGTTACCGTTTAAGAAGCCTTTTATGCAGTCTATTGTTATATTTAAAAGTTTAATTCTTGTAGACATTGGCGCCCATGCAGCGTGGGGGGTTATAACAATATTTTCTACCCCTTGAAGAACACAATTTCGCATAGGTTCAACCGTAATGGCATCGAGCGCAGCGCCCGAAAGAATTCCGTCTTCGACAGCACATTTTAAGGCAGGCTCGTCTACCAAGCCACCCCTTGCAGTATTAACAAAATATGCGCCCTTTTTGCATTTAGAAAATGTTTCTTTGTTCATTATAAGGCGACTTTCTTCGGTTAGGGGAAGGTGAAGCGAAATTACATCGCTGCTATTTAATAGTTCTTCTAAAGAAACGAAGGTAGCAACACCGTCTTCTTTAGGCGTTCTTGTATGAACCAAAACCTTCATATCGAAGGCTCTTGCCAGCCGGGCTACCCTTTTGCCTATATTGCCATAACCTATAATGCCAATTGTTTTGCCGTAAAGTTCATCGGTTGGAAAATCGTAAAGGGTGGTAAGCTCACTTTTTTCCCACGCGCCTGCCCTAACGGCACCAATGTAGTTAGAAATTTGGTTGAAGTGGTTTAAAATAAGCGCAAAGGTATGCTGTGCTACAGCTGTGGTGGAATAACTGCCTGCATTGCACACGGTTATTCCCTTCTTAGCAGCATACTTAACGTCTATAGTGTTATATCCTGTTGCAAAAAGGCCTATATATTTAAGGTTTGGGCAAGCGTCCATAACCGTTTTATCTATTATTAATTTGTTTAAAAGTATAGCGTCGGCATTGCCAATACGCTCTATAACCTGCTCTTGCTTGGTGGTGTGGTAAAGGGTTACTTCACCGAACTGATTATATGGGTCTAGCGAAAGACCACCCGGTGTCATTACACCTGCTTCTAAAACAACTATTTTCATTGTTTAGGTTTCTTTTCGAGCTTGTGTTTAGAACCGTCGGGTTCAACAACGGTAATACCCTGAAGCTGACTTTCAAGGCTAGCCTTAAAGCCGTTAATATACTTTACACGAAGTTCCTTTTGTTCTGCCTTTTCGGCATCGGTAAGGCCTTCGGTTTTAGATTTGCGAGCAAGCTCGTTTATTCTGTCTATATCCTTTTGAGTTACCATATATTACCTCTAAAATTAAATTTCGTTTCGGCCTTCTAGCGCACGCTGAAGGGTTACTGTGTCGGCATATTCTAAATCGGCTCCGACAGGCACGCCGTAAGCTAGGCGTGTTATTTTTATGCCCATTGGTTTAATAAGCCTTGCAATATAGCTTGCCGTGGCTTCGCCTTCTACCGTTGGGTCGGTTGCCATTATTACTTCTTTAACACCACTATCGGTAAGTCTTGCCATAAGCTCCCTAATTTTAAGCCTTTCGGGGCCTACGCCGTCTAGTGGGGAAATTACGCCGTGAAGCACGTGGTAAACACCCTTATATTCACGGGTTTTTTCGAAAGCAAGCACATCTTTAGGGTCGCTTACAACACAAATAACACCCTTATCACGAAGTGGGTCGGAACATACCGAACAATGTTCTTGGTCGGTTAAGGACTGACAGTTAGGACAAAGGTGTATTCTGCGCTTTGCATCGGTTAAAGCCGAAGCAAAGCGTGTAGCGTACTCTTCGGGGGCAGTTATAACGTAAAGCGCCAACCTTTGAGCAGTTTTTTTACCTATTCCGGGCAATTTTTCAAATTGCGCCGTAAGTTCATTAAGCGAAGTTATATTGTATGCCATTTTTAGAACATACCGGGAAGACCGGGAATATTAAGGCCGCTTGTAATTGCGCCCATTTCGGTTTCGCCTGTTTCAACTGCTTTAGTAATTGCTTCGTTAAGCGCAATAATAAGGAAGTCTTCAAGCATTTCGGGGTCGCCTTCGCATTCTTCAAGTGCTTCGGGTTTAATGTTTATAGCCTTAACTTCGTGTTTACCTGTAACGGTTACGCTAACAAGTCCACCACCTGCTTCGGCAGAGTATTCTCTTTCATCTAAATCGGCTTGAAGGTTAGCCATATCTTCTTGCATTTGTTGAACCTTTTTAAGCATTTGCTGTTGGCTCATTCCGCCGTTTTGGTTGGGTATTCTTACTTTCATTTTATTTACTCCTATACATTAAATTGCTTTAGTTTGTTTGCAAAGGCACGAAGTGGGTCGTTATCGTCCTGTACTGTTTTTGCTTTATATGGTCCTAGTTTAAAGGTTTGACCAAGCACCTGTTCTGCTGCACGTCTTATAGCTTCACGGTGAACAGGGTTTTCATCGTTTACAAGGCTTTTGAAGGCAGTATTTGGCGCATCTATTAACAAGAACTGACCCTGAACATAGGCTTTAGAGTTGTTAAGCACACCGTGCATAAGGGGTGCAGTTTTTGCAAGAATTTTTAAAATTTCGCTCCATTCGGCAATGGGGGTATCTGCTTGAGGCGCTGTTTCTTCGGCAGTTTCGGGTTCCATTGGTGCCGGTGCTTCGTCTTCTTCGGGAAGCGGAATTTCTTCGTCTTCTGCCACGGTTTTTACAGGTTGTGGCTTTTCGGGCGCCTTTTGGGGTTCTGCTTTAGTGGCAGTTTCTGTTTTAGGTACCACGGGTGCAGCTGCCGTTTTTC
This sequence comes from Clostridia bacterium, assembly GCA_017387475.1. Classification (GTDB taxonomy): domain Bacteria; phylum Bacillota; class Clostridia; order Oscillospirales; family Acutalibacteraceae; genus SFWF01. The sequence goes on from JAFOFE010000073.1 coordinate 2,906, forward strand.
TTGGGGCGCCAAGTTCCAAATCTCGTACCCTTTTTTCAAGCGAAGCAATGTCGTCGCAAAGTTCTGGACGGCAAAGCTTGATTATTGTCATTTCTAAAAGGCTTCTACGGTTGGCAGTTTGCATTGAAGCTATGCAACCCGAAAGAAGTTCTTGCGCGCGCATAATGTCCTTAATATTAAAGCGAGCTGCCTTTTCTTTATAAATTTCAAGTTGCGCTGCCGAACAAACAACCGGTTTTTTATCGGTGCTAACGGTTTTTACAACCATAATATCGCGAAAATGGGCTGCTAAATCTACTGCAAGACGCATCATATCTACCGAACCTGTATAAAGGTCATCTATAAGGCTTAAGGCTGCCGATGCATCGCCCGAAATTACAGCTTCGGAAAGTTTGTTTAGGTATTCGTTGCCCGACATACCACAAACTTCGGCAACGGTTTCTTCGGTTATGTTTTTAGAAGCCGAAAGGCATAAATCTAAAATTGAAAGGGCATCGCGCATACCACCGTCTGCTGCTGCAGCAATTAATGCCGATGCTTCGGGGGTAATTGTAAAATCTTCTGCTTTGGCAATAAAGTTAATTCTTTCGGTAATTTTTTCGGGTTCAATTCTTCTGAAATCGAACCTTTGGCAACGGGAAAGAATGGTTGCAGGTAATTTATGCACTTCGGTTGTAGCCAAAATGAAAATTGCGTGCTCGGGTGGTTCTTCAAGCGTTTTAAGAAGCGCATTGAACGCCTGAATGGAAAGCATATGAACTTCGTCTATGATATATACACGGTATTTAAGGCGTGTTGGGGAAAACGCAATTTGTTCACGAAGAATTCGAACGTCGTCGATACCGTTGTTGGAAGCTGCGTCGAGCTCTACAATATCGGTTGCTTCTTCACTTGAAATAAGTTCGCAAGCTTCGCAAGAAAGGCAAGGATCTCCGCCTTCGTTATTTATGCAGTTAACAGCCTTGGCAAGAATTTTAGCACAGCTTGTTTTACCTGTTCCCCTGGTGCCTGTAAAAAGATAAGCATGGGAAATTTTACCCCCGGCTAGTTCGCCTTTAAGGGTTTCTACAATATGGTCTTGACCGTAAACTTCGGAAAAGGTTTGGGGTCTGTATTTTCTGTAAAGAGCTTTATAAGCCATTTTTTCCTCCAAAATAAAAATGCCTGTATGATGGGGCGTACGAATGAACCGATTGACTGCGGCGCACAGAAAAAACCGTTTAATGCTGCTCGGTTCCCCGCCTGACATGGTTCACGGTGCTCTGTCGCACAGGACCAGCCCATTCGCACACCTCATCATACAGACAAAGCTTGCTAAAGTATTATAATATATTTCTTAAATATTTACAAGTGTTATTTTAGTTAACATTTCGTTCATTAAAAAAATGTTGTATATTAACATAAAATTTGGTACAATTATTTTATGTAATGCACCTTAAATTTATTAGAAGTAGGTAAAATATGGAACTTTGGGATATAATGAACGAACACGGGGTTGTTACAGGAAAAACTGCCGTTCGTGGTCGCACCGTGCTTAAACCTGGTGAATATCATTTGGTTGTGCATATTTGGGTGATGTCCTCCAGCGGAAGTTTTTTAATTCAACGCCGTAGTGAAAAAAGAAGGCTTATGCCCGGCGAATGGGCAGCAACGGGTGGTTCGGCTATATCGGGCGAAAGTTCGGGCAGAGCTGCAGCTCGTGAGCTTGCCGAAGAACTTGGAATAAAAGCTGCTAAAGGCACCCTTAAATTTATGGGTAGACTTAAACGCAGAAATTCTTTTCTTGATATTTGGTTTATTCGTTGCGATGCCGATATCAGCAGGCTTCGCCTGCAAAAAAGCGAGGTTGCCGAAGTTAAGTGGGTAACCCCCGACGAACTTAAAATTATGATAGAGCAAAGACTTTATCACAACTATGGCAGAGAGTATTTTAGGTCTATTTTCGAATTTGCCGAAAAAATGCGCCTTGAAAGGCCACATAAGGAGTCTATTTAATGAGTTTAACCGATAAAAATCAGAAGTGCGCCGTTTGTTCGGCGTATCTTTTTGAAGAAGACGATATTGTTTATTGCCCCATTTGTGGCGCCCCACACCACAGAGAATGTTATAATTCTATTGGCAAATGTGGTTTTGAAGAGTTCCACGGAACCGATAAACAGTATAGTCGCGAAACAATAGAAGAAACGGCAGAAACCAGCGAACCGAAAGCACCCGTAGCCGAAAACACCAAATGTTTTCGTTGTGGTGCAGAACTTGAAAAGGGCGCTCGTTACTGCAACAACTGTGGCGCACCTGCAGGAATGAACCCTGCGCCAATTAACTTTTCCCCTTTTGCGCAAAATGAAATGATTAAGGAAGATACCCCTATTGCAGAGGGCGTTACAGCAAAAGAAGCCGTAAAGGTTGTAAGAAGCAACGCGTTTAGATATATTCCTAAATTTTTAAAGCTTCACAGCCAAAATAAAAGTTCTTGGAACTGGGCTGCGTTTTTACTTCCTTACGGTTGGTTTGCATACCGTAAAATGTATAAGGAAAGCATAATAACCTGCATTTTATCAATCGCTTCTGTTATTATGAACATTCCACTTAACCTTGCAGTAGCGCAACTTCCCGTTGCCGACCAAAGCATTCAAAACTCTATTGAGCTTGCCGAATATTATTCGCAGTTTATTGGCGATATTGGTTTTTTACCACTTCTTCTTGCCTTTATTGGCCTTACATTAGGTCTTGCTATAAGGGTGGTTTGTGGTATGTACGGCGACTATATTTATAAAGTTCGTGTTGTACAGTCGGTTGGGCTTATTAAGGAGGCCGAAGACACCGAAGCTGCCGAAGAAAAATATTCGGGCGTTAGCTTTATTGGTTTCTTTATAGCTGTTTTGGCTGTGGAATTTATACCCACACTTATTTCTGTTTTTTTATTGTAAAGGATGTTTTAAATGGACCAAAAATTCTGCGCTATTTGTGGCGCTGAAAATGGCGAACATTTTACCTACTGCAAGCGTTGTGGCGCTTTTTTACCTGTTGTTGAAAAGTTCAATGAAGAACCACCCGTTGCAGAAGAAAAGTATAATTTCGGCGACATTGCCTACTATGAATACAAGCAGTATCTTGGCGCCGGCGCAGAAGGCATTTTGTACGATTTTGAAAGGCTTGATAAGGGTCAGCGTTTTGTTTTTTCTTTGCCTGCCTTGTTTTTAGGTTTGCTTTTTGGTTTTTATGGCCTTTCGGCTTGGTTTTTTTACCGTAATCTTAAAAAAATGGGTCTTATGCTTTTAATAATAGGCGCATTTTTTACCCTTGCAAATACACTTGTTAACTATCAGGCTTGTCATTCACTTGTAACCGAAATTTTTGGTGTTTTGGGAAACAGTAAATTTAGTGTAGATTTAGCTGCACAGCAGATTTTAAACTCTTTTTATTACTTTAGTTCTTCCTTTGTTAGCGTTTTTAAGCCTGTTGGTTTTTTCGCTTCCTTTTTTGTTTCGGCTTTTTGCCTTAAATTTTACAAAAAAGATTCGGCTAAAAAAATTATGCGCGTTAAAGAAATGTGCTGTATGCACGGCGCGCCTTCGCAAAGTTTTATCTTTAAAAAGCTCGGTGGCACAGACGCCGCCCTTGCTTTTCTTGCCTTTTTGGCTTATTTGGCTTTCCCAATTATTTGTTTGGTGGTGGCTTTTATATGAGAAAATACACAACCCTTTTATTCGATGCCGACGAAACCTTGCTTGACTTCCCTGCTGCCGAAAAGGCTGCACTTGGCAAGGTGTGCGAAAAATTCGGTATAGAGTTTAGCGAAGAAATAAGGGCAACCTTTTCGCGCATTAATCTTGCGCTTTGGAAACAGCTTGAAAAGGGCCTTATAACCCGTGATCTTATAAGAATTAGGCGTTTTGAACAGTTTGCCGAACATTTTGGAATTAAGGCAGACGCTAGCGAAATGGCTGTTTATTATGTTGAATGTCTTTCTACCTTTGCCATTTTGCTTGACGGCGCCGAAGAACTTTGCAAAACTTTAAGCGAAAATTATGAACTTTATATAATTACAAACGGCATTGGCACTGTTCAACAACAGCGCCTTGCCAAAAGTGGCTTGCTACCCTATTTTAAGGGCGTTTTTATATCGGAAGAAGTTGGCAGTCAAAAGCCACAAAAGAAGTTTTTTGACCACGTTTTAACCCACATTAACGAAAAAGATAAAAACAAAATTTGTGTGGTTGGCGACAGTATGTCTTCGGATATTTTGGGTGGTATAAACGCAGGACTTGACACCTGTTTCTTTAACCCGTGGGGCAGAGAAGAGATTTACACCCCCACCTACACGGCAAACGGCTTTGACGCCTTGCTTGAAATTTTTAATTAATATGCGTGAAAAATTCAAAACACAAAAAGCAAAAAAGATTATAGGTCTTTTATCTTTAGCTGCAGTTATTGCAGTTTTCGGGCTTGTTTCATATTTTGCAGTTTACAAGTTTTTAGCCTTCGATGGTTCTGCCGAAAGCTTTGAAGATTTTATTAAAAGTTACGGCTGGTGGGGCAGATTTGTGGCGCTTGGAATTCAGTTTTTACAGGTGTTCGTAGCGCTGATTCCCGGCGAATTTGTTGAGGTTGGCTTGGGTCTTTCATACGGCTTTATTGAAGGCACTCTGCTTTGCCTTATTGGTGTTTCTGCAGCTTCTGCCTTGGTTTTTATACTTGTTAAAAAGTGGGGCGTAAAACTTGTAGAACTTTTTGTTTCAAGAGAAAAAATTAATTCTTTAAGGTTTATAAACAGCGAAAAGAAGCTTAATACCCTTGTTTTTGTTTTGTTCTTAATTCCCGGCACACCAAAAGACCTGCTTACATATTTTGTACCCCTTACAAAAATGAAGCTTTCGGAATTTTTGTGTATTTCTATGCTTGCCCGTATTCCATCAATAGTATCTTCTACCATTGGGGGAGATTTTTTCGGTAGTGGCCGTTATTTAGAAGGAATTGTTCTTTTTGTAGTAACCGGCGCCGTAAGCCTTGGTGGTATGCTGCTTTACAGACTTGTGCTTTCAAAATACCAAAAAAGAAAAGAAAAAAAGGATGCGTAGGGAGACACTTCGTAAAGAAGTGTTCTCCCTACTTTCTTTATATATAAAAATTGACACTTTCTACAGATAAGTGTCATAGTGGGTTACACACTTTAAAATCAACCTATCTCAAAGATAAGAATAATAAGTGATATTGTGAGACAGGTCTCACAGTGATATTTTGCCTTTTTGCAAAGTGATATGAAAACCTATCGGTTTTCGTGATATTATATTCGCCATTAAAACTGTCCAAAGGACAATATCACGATGCGTAGCATCATATAACTGTGAAGCAATATAACTCGCCTTTGGCGAATATAACTGAGGCACCTTCCTTACGGAGGGTGCCTCTAGCGCATCCTTTTTATATTTCTATTACCTTTTTGCCGCTTTCGGCTATTAGTTTAGCAATTTCGTCGCTTGGTGGCTCGCCCAGTAAAATAAGGTTTGCCGAACTTATTATGTAGCTGTAACAAAGTTTTTGGCTTTTATCGGTTTCTTTGGTGGATAGCATATTTTCAAGTTCACAGCGTTCTATAATGCTAAAATATCTATCCCTTTCGGGCTCGCTCCAATCTTTTGCTTGTTCTTCGGCAGGAATAACACATTCAAGCTTAATGTTCCCTTTTAAATTTACGGCAAGCTCTGCTGCCAAGGTTTCTATTCCCCTGTTCATTGGGCTTAAAAGCCAAAGGGTTTCTTCACGGCTGATGTTAATAAGGGCAAGCTTTATTCTTTCGTAAATTGCGTCGGCTTCGTTAGATGCTTCGAAGCTTTGCCAATTTTCAGGTGTTTTGGAAATTACTGCAACTTTTAACATAAGTTTATCCTTTCGTTTTTTCTTAATTATAGCATATTGTGTTTGTCGAAATTTGTTGAAAGGTGGCGTAAATATTAAAAAATTTTATTTTTTTAATATATTTACTCTAATTAAGTATTGTGTTATACTACTTTTATCTAAATTAAGGAAGTGCAATATGAAAACAATTAAAATTTTTCCGGGCATTCTGCTTTCTTTGGCTATTGCTTTTGTTGCCACGTTTTTAGAAAGTCTTTTACCCATTCACGTAATCGGCGCAGCAGTTATTGCCATGTTTATTGGTATGTTTTTAAATTATTTTCTTAAAAACACAACCATTTTTAATTCCGGAATTAAGTTCACATCTAAAAGAATACTTAAATTCGCCATAATTTTACTTGGTCTTTCGCTTAACATTACCACCATTTTAAATGTAGGTAAAATGTCGCTTATAGTAATGATATTTACCCTGCTTACCTGTTTTGGTGGTGGATATTTTATTGGTAAAGCGCTTGGCCTTAACTGGAAAATGTCTAATCTTATTTCGGCAGGTACAGGTATTTGTGGTGGTTCGGCAATTGCCGCTATTTCGGGTGTTATTGATGCCGAAGATACCGACATTGCATACGCTATGAGTGCAACATTTTTGTTTGATATGGCTATGATTATTCTGTTTCCCCTTATGGGTCAGGCTATTGGTATGACCGACCAAGCCTTTGGACTTTGGGCAGGCACTGCCGTTAACGATACTTCTTCGGTTGTTGCTACCGGATATGCTTTTTCGGAAGGCGCAGGCGATTTTGCCACAATGGTAAAACTTACCCGTACACTTACAATTATTCCCACAGTTGTTACTTTTGCTTTTATTAATTTAAGGCTAAAAAGAAAACAAGCCGTTAAAAGTGGCGCTAATGCAGCAGAACTTAAAGCAAATTTCAGCATAAAAAAGATTTTCCCTTGGTTTATTTTAGGTTTTCTTTTAATGTCGGCTGTGGCTTCAGTTTTTGCAGTTCCTGCCGAAATTGTAAGCACCACTAAAAGCATAAGTAAATTTCTTATGGTGGCTGCACTTGCAGCAATTGGACTTAACACATCTTTTTCCAGCATGAAAAAAGAAGGTATTCGACCCATGATACACGGCTTTATTATTTCTGCTTTGGTTGTAATTGTGGCTTTTGTTGTAGAATTTGCAATGGGTTTAATTTAATTTTGTTGACAGAAGTGGTAGTTATTTGTTATAAATAGTATAGCACTTTATCAATTTAATGAAATGGAGAGTTTTTATGGAAAAATTAGAAAGACGTTACGGTCTTATCACAGCTATTTGTATGGTTGTTGGTACCGTAATTGGTTCGGGAGTCTTCTTCAAGGCTCAAAACGTGCTTAATGCTACCGGTGGTAATATGCCCCTTGGTATTGCAGCGTGGGCTATTACCGGCCTTATTATGATAATCTGCTCGGCTCAATTTGCTATTATGGCAACTAAGTACGAAAAGGTTAGTGGTGTTGTTGACTATGCCGAAGCTACCTGTGGTAAGGGCTACGCTTATTACCTTGCTTGGTTTATGGTTAACGTTTATTACCCTGCTATGACATCGGTTTTAGCTTGGGTTTCTGCACGTTACTTTGGCGTTATTTTTGGTTGGGATATTGTTGGCCCCAGAGTTATGACTCTTGCAGGCTTCTTCCTTGTATTATCTTATGCAATGAACTCACTTTCCCCCAAACTTGCAGGTAAGTTCCAGGTAAGCGCAACCATTATTAAGCTTATCCCCATCTTCCTTATGGCAATTGTTGGTTCTATTGTGGGTCTTGTAAACGGCACACTTACAGGCAACTTTACAACAGTTGTTACCGAAGCTGTTGGTGGCACTAACGGAAGTGGTCTTTTTGCTGCTATTATTGCTACTGTATTTGCTTACGAAGGTTGGATTGTTGCAACCTCTATTAACGCAGAGCTTAAGAACCCCAAGAAGAATCTTCCCCTTGCACTTGTAATTGGCGCAGCTATTGTTGTTATTGCTTATATTCTTTACTACATCGGCGTTGCAGGTGGTGCTTCCAACGAAGTTCTTATGAACGAAGGCGCAACCGTTGCATTCTCTAACATCTTTGGTGGTATCGGTGGTACCATTCTTAACATTTGTATTGTTATTTCCTGCCTTGGTACTCTTAACGGACTTATGATGGGTTCTGCTCGTGGTATGTATGCAATTGCATCCCGTGGCGTTGGTCCTAAGCCCGAAATGTTCGCAGCCGTTGACAAGCATACCAACATGACAAACAACTCTTCTATTTGGGGCTTACTTGTTTGCTCTGCTTGGCTTGTTTACTTCTACGGCGCAAACCTTACCGAAAGCTGGTTCGGTCTTTTCAGCTTCGATTCTTCCGAGCTTCCAATTGTTACCATTTACGGTATGTATATTCCTATGTTCATTGCTTGGATGATTAAGGAAAAAGAACTTGGCGTATTCAAGAGATTCGTTCTTCCTGCTATTTCTACAGTTGCTTGCGCATTCATGGTATTCGCTGCTGTTTACGCACACGGTGTTACACCTTTCCTTGCAGCAAAAGAAAACGGCAGCTTTTCGTTCCCCGTTCTTTTCTACCTTATTGTGTTTGCTGTAGTTTTAGTAATTGGCGCATTTTTTGCTAAACCTAAAAAGAACGACTAAAACTTAATTTTAAGTGTTTAATCGCCGTCGTAACTTGACGGCGATTATTTTTTGTTTTATAATGTTTAAAACCTTTTTTAATTTTAGCATAAAATAATAAAGGGGGATAAATATGACACTTGTCCTGCTAACTGCCCTTGGTGTTGGTGGTGCTACCATAGTTGGTGCTATTCTTGGTTTTTCTTTTAAAAATATTTCGCACAAGTTTAGCGACATTGTGCTTTCGTTTGCTGCAGGAATAATGCTTGCAGCTGCCATTATCGGTCTTATTCTGCCTTCGCTTGAAAATGCAGGTTCTTATGGCTTTCTTGTTACTGCTGCAGGCATTTTGCTTGGCGCAGTAAGCCTTAACCTTATTGATAAATTTGTACCCCATCTTCACAAAATGATGGGCGCAGATATTGAAGACCATAATAAAAATAACGAACGGCTTAACAAGGTTTTACTTTTCGTTGCTGCTATTGCTATACATAACCTGCCCGAAGGTATTGCTGCAGGGGTTGGTTTTGGCGCAGGCAACACTAGCGAAGCCTTAACGGTGGCAGGTGGTATTGCGCTTCAAAACATACCCGAAGGTATGGTTATTATTGCGCCACTTCTTGCATCGGGCGTTTCTAAAACAAGAACCTTCGTGCTTGCTTCCATTACGGGTATAGTTGAAGTTATAGGTACCTTTATTGGTTATTTTTCGGTTTCAATATCTTCGGCTGTTCTGCCCTTTGCGCTTGCATTTGCAGGCGGCACAATGCTTTACGTTATAAGCGATGAAATGATACCCGAAACACACGCCCACGGAAGCGAAAAGGGCGCAACCTTTGCCCTGTTAATTGGTTTCCTTATAATGCTTGCAACCGATTTTTATTTGGGTTAAAAAAATATCCCCCCTACCAGCTTGTAGGGGGCATTTTTTTATGTTATATTTGCTTCAGTAATTTTTCTTGAGGTGATTAAATATGACAACAACCAAAACCAAAAAGCTTGTACTTGCGGCAATTTGCCTTGCGCTTTGTATTGTTTTGCCGCTTATTTTTCACGCCGTTCCTAACGGTGGAAGCATATTTTTACCTATGCACATTCCCGTGCTTATTTGCGGTCTTATGTGTGGTGGTATTTACGGCGCTGTTTGTGGCGCTTTAGGACCCTTGCTATCTTCCCTTATTACCGGTATGCCACCTTTATCTATGGCGCCTGCTATGATGGTGGAATGTATGGTTTACGGACTTACTTGTGGTATTTTAATGAAGTATGTTAAAACAGGCAAAAACATTATAGATATTTATGTTTGTCTTACCGTGGCTATGCTGCTTGGCAGAGTTATTGCAGGCTTTGCCAAGGCGCTTATTTTTACACCCGGTGTTTCCCCCTTTGCCTGGGTTGTTACAAGCCTTGTTACAGGTATTCCCGGCATAGTTATTCAACTTATATTAATACCACTTTTAATAGCTTCACTTACAAAGGCAGGTTTACTTGAAAAACGATATGAATAATAAAGACATAATTGAATTTTTCGACCACTTGGCACCCGAATGGGATAAAAATATGGTTAAAAGCGATGATGTTATTAACCGAATATTAGATAATGCTGAAATTAAAGCAGGCCAAGATGTACTTGACGTTGCCTGTGGTACAGGGGTTATGTTTGATTATTATTTAAGCCGAAATGCAGCTTCGATTACGGGAATTGACATTTCGCCAAAAATGGCAGAAATTGCAAAGGAAAAATATAACGACAACCCTAAAGTTGAAGTGTTGTGTGGCGATGTTTTAACCACCAATTTTAAAGATAAGTTTGACCTTATTGTAGTTTACAACGCATTTCCACATTTCAAAAACCCCGAAGGTCTTATAGCAAAGCTTTCTTCACTTTTAAAGCAGGGTGGTAGGCTAACGGTTGCCCACGGCGAAGCTCGGGAAAAGATTGATTCACGGCACACCGGCGCTGCATCTAAAGTTTCGGTAGGGCTTATGTCGGCAGAAGATTTAAGTAAATTATTTACACCGTATTTTACGCTTGAAACGGTTGTTTCTAACGGGTATATGTACCAAGTAAGTGGTAGGTTAAAATAGAAAAAGGAGTGTATATGGGTCGTACACTAAAGGACAGTAAAAGAGCTGTGTAGAAATTTCTACACAGCTCATAATTTTGTCTTATACCGTAACAAGCAGGGAAAATGTACGGCACATTTTCCACTTGTTAGGAGAACCTAAAACCCTTTTATAAATATCATCTATTCGACAAATTGGAATTTACTTACTTAAATTTATCATTGAATAGACCATCAGGCCAACACCAATACCGAATAATATACAACCATATACCTCGGTTAACTGATTTGCAAAGAATCCTACTGTTCCACTACCCAGAGCACATAATATTGCAAATAATAATTTTTTCTTTTTCATAC
>JAFOFE010000074.1 GCA_017387475.1 Clostridia bacterium
AATCAAGAGTATAATATTTATGCTCAAATGATTGCAGCAAAAGAAGTTGGTGGAGATTTTTATGATTTCTACACATTAAGCGATACAACGGTTGCCTTCCTAGTAGCCGATGTTTCGGGTAAGGGAATACCTGCTGCAATGTTTATGATGACAGCAAAGACCATAATTAAGCACTTGGCAGAAACCGGTCTACCTGTAAACGATATTTTCACAAAGGCTAACGAAAAACTTTGCGAAAACAACGAATCGGGTATGTTTGTTACAGCGTGGATGGGTATTCTAGACCTTACAACAGGCAATGTGCAGTTTGCCAATGCAGGTCATAACCCACCATTAATTAAACGTGCAAACGGCTCGTTTGAATATTTAAAAACCCGTGCAGGCTTCGTTCTTGCAGGTATGGAAGGCGTTCGCTACCGTGTGGGCGAAATTACACTAAATGAAGGCGACAGATTATTCCTTTATACAGACGGTGTGCCTGAAGCAACAAACACAGAAAACAAGCTTTATGGCGAAGAAAGACTTCTTACCTTTATGAATCAAAATGCTTCTATGGAAGCTGTAAAACTTTTACCTGCACTAAAAGCCAATATCGACGAATTCGTTGGCGAAGCACCACAGTTCGATGATATTACTATGCTAATGTTCGATTATAAGCTTGAAAAAGGAGGTGAGCAAATGATAAACAAAACATTCCCTGCAAAAACCGAAGCTTTAACAGATGTGTTAGGCTTTGTTGAAGAAGCGCTAGAAAGCTTCGAATGTCCTATGAAAATTCAAACGGCAATCTGTGTTGCAATCGAAGAAGTGTTTGTCAATGTTGCTCACTACGCCTACCCCGAAGGTGAAGGGGATATGACACTTTATATCGGCTTTAATAAAGAAGAAAACGCTGTTACTTTACGTATGACCGATAAAGGAATACCTTTTGACCCACTTAAGAAACCCGACCCCGATATAACCCTTTCGGCAGAAGAACGTGAAATTGGTGGACTTGGAATATTCATAACCAAGAAAACAATGGACAATGTAAGCTATGCTTACGAAAATAACGAAAACATCTTAACTATGATCAAAAAAATATAAAGGAGATTTACTCGTATGACTATTGAAATCAAGAAAACTGCAGAAGAAACCACTATTGAAATTGTAGGAAGACTCGATACTATCACGGCTCCTGCGCTCGATAAAACCATTAACGAAGACATAGGCGACACTAAAAACCTTGTTCTTGATATTAAAGGTATGGAGTATATCTCCAGTGCAGGACTTCGCGTTCTTTTAAGCGCGCAAAAGAAAATGCAAAAAATAGGTTCAATGAAGGTAGTAAATGTCTGTGCAGAGGTTATGGAAGTATTTGAAATGACCGGTTTTGCCGATATTTTAGTAATTGAATAATTAGAATAAAGAAACATAAATTTGAAAAATATTTTTACCAACGATTATTCTTTTGGTGGAATACTTTAAAATTCAGTTAAATATCACTAGCGTTTTGCGCAAATTAATGGAGAATATATAATGTTAGATAAATCGCATGAAAAAAAGAAGCAATGGTCAAATAAAACGTTTTCCATGCGTTTTCGCTTTCTGGTAACGGTAATATTAGCTATGTTTGTCGTTACAATTTTCATAGGTGGATTAAGCATTTACGAGGTGGATAACTACATACAAAGTCAGGCAGAAGATTTTGTAAATGTTACCTGCACCAACGAAAGCGCACAGATAAATTCCAGCCTTAATAATATGGAAAAATCTGTAAAAATTATGGAAAGCTATTTAATGGACTTTTTCACAAGTAAGGATGATATTAGAGATCGTGCTTTGCAAGAAAAGGTCATAAAAAGTGCAGACCAAATGTTTGTAGATATAGCTAAACATACAAGCACAAGTGGCGCCATTGCTTACTATTTTAGGTTTGCTCCGTCGGTATCCGATGGTAAAACGGGTTTGTTTTATACAAAATTAAAAGGTAATGATGAGTTTGTGTCTTTCGAACCAACCGACCTCTTAATTTACGAAAAAGATGATACCGAACACGTAGGTTGGTTTTGGCAACCATATGAAGCAGGCAAGCCTATTTGGATGAAACCGTACCATAACAAAAATAACGATATCGTAATGATTTCATATGTTGTACCAATGTATTTCGAAGGCGAATTCTTTGGCATTGTTGGTATGGATTTCGATTATACCATACTGACAGATATCGTACACAGCATTGAAGTTTACGAAAATGGTTTTGCCCATTTGGTAATAGACGGAGAGATAATTTGTGGTGAACATCAGTCAGATGTTATTGACAATGTAGACCCTAAAGAATATCTAAAGGTATCGCAAGAGCTAACAAATGGAATGACACTTGTTCTTTTGGCAAGCTATTACGATATTAAGCAAATAAGATACGAAATTTCATTTGAAATTTTATTTACAGTTGTAATACTTTCAGTCTTGTTTACGGTCATAGCGTTTATTATAGTTAAAAAGATTGTAGATCCACTTAAAAAATTAACGTATGCAGCCCAAAAGCTCTCCGATGGAAACTACGATGTAGATATTGTACAAAGCAACACTTATGAAATAAAGCTTTTAAGCGCCGCATTCGAAAATATGACAAAGCGTCTTCAAGAGCGAGAAGAGCTTTTACGAATTTCGGCTAATCGCGATTCACTTACAGGCCTTCGCAATACAACGTCCTATTCAGCTTGGGTAGCTAATTTCGACAAAGCAATAAATGGCACTAATACAGATTTCGGTGTTGTTGTTCTCGATTTAAACGAACTTAAAGAAACTAACGATAAGTACGGCCACGCCGTTGGCGATAAGCTTATTGCAACTGCTGCAAAGGTTATTTCCGATGTCTTCAAAAGAAGCCCCGTATTCAGAATTGGTGGCGACGAATTTTTAGTAGTGCTTCAAAACAGAGATTTAGAAAATCACGAAAAACTGTTTGAAGAATTCAGTGAAAATTGTGCAAACACCTTCATCGAAGAAGAAAACGCAAAAATCCCACTTCGTGTTGCAAGAGGCTTTGCAAGATATAACGCTAGCGAAGATGCACAGTTTTTAGATGTTTTCAAACGTGCCGATGACGCTATGTACGAAAACAAACTTAAAACAAAAGCAGCACTGGTAAAGTAAAATAATAATTAAAACTCCAAGAAGAAATTCTTGGAGTTTTTTAAGTGTTTTTCTTACTTTTTTGTCCTTTTTAAATGACATTCCGTATTTACAAAATATAAGCCTTTAAGTATAATTATTATGACTAATTGTGTAAAAGGAGTTCTTGCAATGAATATTGGAACTTGGGAAATAAAAGAACCAAAATTTTTGCCCGATAAGGTAGAACAAAACGGAAGCCGTTTTCTTATAGCAAACGGTTTTATGGGCTATCGTGGCACAATGGAAGAATTTGGTAAAAATCAGCTTGTGGCGCTAAATATGGCAGGACTGTTCGACAAAAATGGCGATAGCTGGAGAGAATCTGTAAATGCGCCCAACCCATTTTATGTAAAGGTGTCGGCAGGAAATACTGAACTTAACGTACTTTCTGCAAATATTTCTAATCACGAACAAACCCTTAATATTAAACACGGAATTCATTCCAGAAATACTGTTTTTAGTGTCGACGGTGCAAATGTAACCGTAACTGCAGAACGCTTTTTAAGTATGAAGCGCGAAAACATTGCAGCTTTAAAGTATACCGTTTCCACCAATAAAGACATTTGCTTAAATATTGAAACTAAAGTAGATACAGATATTTGGAATATTCACGGCAACCATTTTACCGTTAAAGACCAAAAAGACAACGTACTGTATCTTGAAACAATCGAAAATAAAATACCCGTTGTAGTTTACGAAGAAGTAGTAGGCGCAACCGGTAAAAACGAAGTTTCATTAAAAGCAGGAGAAACCTTTACCTTCGTTAAACTTTGTGGAATATATTGGGGCGAAAAAGTAGCCGTTTCTGCCGAAAACTTTAAAGAAGCAACCAGCCTTTCTTTCGATGAACTTCTTTTGGAACATAAATCGGTTTGGGATAGCATTTGGAACAACTGCGATGTTGAAATAGAAGGCGACGACGAAGCACAATTTGCAATTCGCTACAGCCTTTACCACCTCAATTCCATAGCACCAAGAAATACAAATAAATGTTCAATTCCTGCTCGTGGACTTTCGGGTCAGGTATATAAGGGTGCAGCATTCTGGGATACAGAAATGTTTATGATGCCCTTCTTCTCATTCACCAATGCAGACCTATGCAAAAACCTTGCTGCCTATAGAATTAATACAATTGAAGGCGCAAAAAGAAAAGCAAAAGAATTTGGCTTCGAAGGCGCTTTCTATGCTTGGGAAAGCCACGAAACAGGCGACGATGCTTGCACACTCTTTAACGTTAACGATATTTTCACAGGCCGTCCACTTAGAACATATTTTAAAGATTGCCAAATTCACGTAAGCGCAGACGTTGTATATGGACTTTGGGAGTATTGCAGAGTAAGTGGAGATTATTCACTTCTCTTTAGTGGTGGTCTTGAAATGATTTATCAGTGCTTATACTTCTTCTATAGCTATGCAGTGTATAAGCCTTTAAGCAAGCGTTTCGAATTACATAACACCGTAGGACCCGATGAATACCACGAAAGAGTAAACAACAATGCCTTTACTAATCGTATGGTAAAATACACAGCAGATGCACTCTATAATGCGCTTGAATATGCAAAAGAAAACAATACTGCATACTACGAAGAATTCTGCACAAATCACGATGTTTCTTGGGTTGAAAATTTCAAGGAAAACCTTTATGTTCCTGCTCCCAATGAAAACCAAATTATAGAACAGTTCGACAGATATTTCACACTGGAAGATACCGATCTCGATACACTTCGTAGCCGTGAAATTATGAAGAATGAATACTGGGGCGGACACGGACTTGCTTCCAACACTCGTATTTTAAAACAGGCCGATGTTTTAATGCTTCTTAATGTGTTTAGAAATGAATACGAAGAAAGTGTTAAAAAAGCAAACTGGGAATTTTATGAACCCTATACCGAACACGGTTCTTCACTTTCGGCTTGTGCTTATGGCATAGTTGCTGCAGGTATTGGTATGGCAGACTGGGCGTATAAATACTTTATGAAAACTGCAACAGTAGACCTTACAGGAGATACAAAACAGTATCTTGGCGATATGTACATCGGTGGTACACACCCTGCTGCAAATGGTGGCAGCTGGAATACTGCTGTATTTGGCTTCGGTGGCGTAAGCTATACCGATACCACACTTGATATTTCGCCATCACTTCCAAAACATTGGAAGAATTTAAAATTCAAACTTCTGTGGCAGGGTGTAAGACTTACCGTTTCTATTAATGAAAACGAAGTTACCGTTACAGCCGACAAACCAACCAATGCTATTAATGTTACAGTAAATAAAAAAGAATATAAATTTTAGGGGGACAAAATGAAAGGCGCAATTTTCGATTTAGATGGTGTTATAGTTGATACTGCAAAATATCATTACCTTGCTTGGAAGGAGTTAGCTGCAAGACTCGGCTTCTTCTTCAAAGAAAGCGATAACGAACGTTTAAAGGGCGTAAGCCGTATGACATCTTTAGAAATTCTTCTTGAAGTTGGTGGTATAACAGCAACCGAAGAAGAAAAAATAGCAATGGCAACCGAAAAGAACACTCGCTATGTGGAAATGCTTGGTAGCCTTAATAAAAGCGAACTTTTAGAAGGCGCAGAAGACTACCTTAAAAAGCTTAAAAGCGAAGGTGTGCTAATAGCGCTCGGCTCTGCAAGTAAAAATGCACCAATGATACTCGAAAAACTTGGCATTACAGAGTATTTCGATGCTATTGTAGACGGTAACAGCGTGTCTTCTGCAAAACCCGACCCCGAAGTATTTTTAAAGGGCGCTGAACTTCTTGGCTTAAACCCTGCCGACTGCGTTGTGTTCGAAGATTCACAAGCAGGTATTGAAGCAGCAAGAAACGCAGGTTGTGGCGTGGTTGCAGTCGATAAAGGTGGCGTTTTATTCGATGCCGATAAATATGTAAAATGCCTTGGCGATTTACTTTAAAAAACAACATAACAAAGAACTTAAAAAGTAAAGCAGATGCAAACCATCTGCTTTACTTTTTTCTTGAATATATCTAGGGTTTGTGGTATTATATTACTACTAATGCAGTAATCTTGAATAGGGGAGGTAATATGTATGGCAGATAACAGACCTATTGGTGTTTTTGATTCGGGTCTTGGCGGTCTTACAGTGCTAAAAGAACTTGAAAAAGTGCTTCCGAATGAAAACTTTGTTTATTTTGGCGATACCGGTCGTGTTCCTTATGGCAGTCGAAGCAACGAAACCATAATTAGTTACGCCAAACAAGATGAAAACTTCCTTCTTTCAAAAGGCGTTAAATATATTGTTGCTGCATGTGGTACAGTAAGTGCCGTTGCAGCCCATACGGCAAAAGAACTACCCGTTAACTTTATGGGGGTTGTTGAAAATTCTGTAAAAGCTGCTGTATCGGCTACTAAAAACCAAAAAATCGGTGTAATCGGTACTTCGGCTACAATTAATAACGGCGCACACAAAACCAAAATTTTGGAACTTATGCCAAATGCAAAGGTTACCACTGCCGACTGCCCACTTTTCGTACCCCTTGTTGAAGAAGGCTTTTCCGATAAGGACGATATAGTTGTGCTCGAAGTTGCCAGACGTTATCTTGCGCCAATGCTCGAAGCAGGGGTAGATACCTTAATTCTTGGCTGCACTCATTATCCAATACTTCTTGGTGCAATTAAAAAAATTATGGGCGAAAACGTAACACTTATAAATATGGGCAACTCTACTGCGCTTGCAGTTAAAGAAGAGCTCACAGCTTTAAATATGCTAAATGAAGATACTACTATTGGCAATAAAGAATTTTATGTAAGCGACTTAACTGCTAGCTTTGGTAAAATTTCAAACATTCTTCTTGGCAAAAAAATTGAAAATGTAAATTTGGTGGATATAAGCAAATATGAAGGAAGTTCTAATAGAAATTAAGGGTAAACAAAAATATGCCGAAGGGCATGAAGACGAATCTACCTTTACAACAACAGGCACACTTGTTCTTGAAAATAATAACTTAACCCTTTGCTACAACGAAAGCGAAATGATAGGCGCCAAGGGCGTTAAAACAGAAATTATAATTGAAAACGGTAACAAACTTACCCTTATACGCCGTGGTGGCATGGAAAGCCGAATGATTGTCGAAAAATCAAGAAGACACAGTTGCCTTTATAATACCCCACAAGGCGATTTTGTTATAGGAATATACGGTGAAGCCTTGTTGCTTGAAACAAGCAATAAGGGTGGTAAAATTTATATGAGCTATACGCTCGATATTAATTCGAGTCTATTAAGTAAGAATATAATGGAGATAAAATTCGAGGAGATAAAAAATGTCTAAAATCGTAACACTCGCAAAACAACAACTTGAAACTATAATTTATAACGCTGCAAAGTCTGCTATAGCAGACGGCGTATTCCCCGAAGCAGAGCTTGCTGCTTTTAAAATTGAAACCCCTCAAAACCGTGAACACGGCGATTATGCAGTAAATGCTGCAATGGTGTGGTCTAAAGCTTTTAGAAATGCACCCCGTAAAATAGCCGAAGAACTTAGCTCTCGCTTTAATTTCGAAGATACCTATGTAAAATCTAGCGAAATTGCAGGCCCCGGTTTTATTAACTTCTTCTTGTCCGATAAATACTATGCCGACATAGTGTCCGATGTTGTAGAAAGTGGCGACAACTATGGTAGAAGCGACTTTGGTCAGGGCAAAAAAGTTCTTGTAGAATTCGTTTCGGCTAACCCCACAGGTCCTATGCACATAGGCAATGCTCGTGGTGGCGCACTTGGCGATTGCCTTGCATCTGTTATGGATGCTGCAGGTTATTATGTTGAACGCGAGTTCTATATTAACGATGCAGGCAACCAAATTAATAAGTTCGGTCTTTCGTTAGACCTTCGTTATCTTCAAAACTTCAAAGAAGGTATCGAAATGCCCGAAGATTCTTACCACGGTGCCGATATTGTTGAACACGCAAAAGCATTTGCAGAAATTCACGGCGACAAATATGTTAACGAACCTGAAGAAGTAAGAAGAAAAGCACTTGTAGAGTTTGCACTTCCCAAAAATATTGAAGGCTTAAAAAATGACCTTCTCAAATACAGAATAGAATATAACACTTGGTTTAAAGAAAGTTCACTTCACGGTAGTGGCGAAACTGCTAAAATTATTGAACTTCTTAAAGAAAGTGGTCATACCTACACTAAAGAAGATGCGCTTTGGTTCAAGGGAAGCGATTTCGATGCAGAAGATTTCGTGCTTGTTCGCTCAAACGGCGTTCCAACCTATGTTGTGCCCGATATTGCTTACCACTATAATAAACTTGTTACCCGTGGCTTCGATAAAGCAATAGACGTTCTTGGCGCCGACCACCACGGTTACGTTCCAAGACTTAAGGCTGCTTTAACTGCACTTGGTGTAGATGCATCCAAGCTCGATGTTCTTCTTATGCAAATGGTTCGTCTTGTTAAAGAAGGCGAAGTTATCAAGGCGTCTAAACGCAGTGGTAAGGCAATTACGCTTGTAACCCTTCTCGACGAAGTTCCTATCGATGCTGCTCGTTTCTTCTTCAACCTTCGCGAGCCTAACTCACACTTCGATTTCGATTTAGACCTTGCAGTTGAAGAAAGCAACAAAAACCCCGTTTATTATGTACAGTATGCTTGCGCTCGCATCTGCAGCATTATGCGTAACCTTGAAGGAGAGGGCATTACAAGAAGAACTTGCAGCGAAAAAGAACTTGCTTTATTAGTAGCTCCCGAAGAACGCGAACTTATTCTTCATATTGCTGCACTTACCGATGAAATTGTTGCATCTGCAAAGGCTTACGACCCTGCAAAAATGACCCACTATGCCGTAGAACTTGCAACCAAGTTCCATAAGTTCTACAACGCTTGCAGAGTTAAGGGTGAAAACGAAGAGCTTTTACAAGCAAGACTTAACCTTTGCTTCGCAACAGTTACTGCTGTTAAAAACGTTCTTTCAATGCTTAAAATCAACGCACCCGAATCTATGTAAATTTAAAAGAGAGAAGTTTAGGCTTCTCTCTTTTCTTATTTTAAATATCTAATATAAACAAAAACCCGACACCTTTTGGTGTCGGGGTTTTTATGCTTTAAATCTTAAAGATTAAAGTTCTGCGAAGTACTTAATGGTGCGAACCATCTGGCTGGTGTAGGAGTTTTCGTTGTCATACCAAGAAACAACTTGAACTTCATAAAGATCATCAGCGATTTTAGCAACCATAGTCTGGGTAGCATCGAAGAGAGAACCGTAACGCATACCGATAACGTCGGAAGATACGATTTCGTCGGTGTTGTAACCGAAAGATTCAGAAGCAGCAGCCTTCATAGCAGCGTTGATGCCTTCCTTGGTCACGTCCTTACCCTTAACAACTGCGATAAGGATAGTGGTTGAACCGGTAGCGGTTGGAACACGTTGTGCAG
>JAFOFE010000075.1 GCA_017387475.1 Clostridia bacterium
AATTCTTAAGCAAAGAAGGAAAATAATTATTATGAAAGTAGATACCAAATGTCTTCACGAAGGTTGGAAGCCTAAGCAGGGCGAACCCCGTCAGCTTCCCGTTTACCAAAGCACAACATTTAAATACGATACTAGCGAATATATGGGTAAGCTTTTCGACCTTGAAGCATCGGGTTATTTTTATACCCGTCTTCAAAACCCCACCAACGATTTTGTTGCAGAAAAAATCTGCGCAATGGAAGGTGGCGTTGCTGCAATGCTTACTTCTTCAGGTCAGGCTGCTAACTTCTATGCAATTTTCAACATTTGCGAAGCAGGCGACCACTTTATAACATCTTCTTCAATTTATGGTGGCACATACAACCTTTTCAATGTTACCATGCGTAAAATGGGCATTGAATGTACCTTTGTTGACCAAACCTTACCCGAAGAAGAACTTGCTAAATACTTTAAACCCAACACCAAGGCAGTTTTCGGCGAAACCATTACTAACCCCACCGTTACTGTTTTCGATTTTGAAAAGTTTGCTCGCCTTGCGCACAGCCACGGTGTCCCCCTTATTGTAGATAACACCTTTGCAACACCCGTTAACTGCAGACCTTTTGAATGGGGCGCAGACATTGTAACCCACTCTACCACCAAATATATGGACGGTCAGGGCGTTACTGTTGGTGGCTGTATTGTTGATAGTGGTAATTTCGACTGGATGGCACACGCCGAAAAGTTCCCCGGTCTTTGCACTCCCGACGATTCATATCATGGCATTACCTATGCCGAACGTTTTGGCAAGGGCGCATACATTACCAAGGCAACCGCACAATTAATGCGCGACCTTGGTTCTATTCAGGCTCCACAAAACGCATTTTACCTTAATCTTGGTCTTGAAACCCTTTCTGTTCGTATGGAACGCCACTGCAAAAATGCACTTAAGGTTGCAAAATATTTGGCTGCCAACGATAAAATTGACTGGGTACATTTTGCCGACCTTGAAGGCGACGAATACAATGACCTTGCCAAAAAATATATGCCAAACGGCACCTGTGGCGTTCTTGCCTTTGCCGTTAAGGGTGGTCGTGAAAAGGCTATTAAGTTTATGGATAGCCTTAACTTCGTTAGCATTGCAACACACGTTGCCGATGCAAAATCTTGCCTATTACATCCTGCATCTCACACACACCGTCAGCTAACCGACGAACAGCTTCGCGAAGCAGGCGTTGCGCCCGACCTTATCAGACTTTCGGTTGGTATTGAAGATGCAGACGATATTATTGCAGATATCGAGCAGGCGCTTGCAAATATTTAATTTATCGTGGCGTGGCAACTGCGCCACGCCAAACCATTTTACCAAGGAGTTTCTATGCCAATTAAAATTCCAAATGACCTTCCTGCTACCAAGGTTTTAAACGATGAAAACATCTTTGTAATAACCGAAACTCGTGCGCTGACCCAAGATATTCGTCCGCTTCAACTTTTAATTGTTAATTTGATGCCCACGAAAATTGTTACCGAAACACAGCTTGCACGACTTCTTGGAAACACTCCACTTCAGGTTGAAATGGAGCTTTTAATGATGTCTTCACACAAATCTAAAAACACCAGCGAAGAACATATGCTTGCCTTTTATAAAACCTTCGATGAAGTTAAACACAGAAACTTCGACGGAATGGTTATAACCGGCGCACCGGTTGAGCATATGCCCTTTGAAGAAGTTGAATATTGGGATGAGCTTTGTACCATTATGGAATGGAGTAAGACCCACGTTACTTCTACATTCCACATTTGTTGGGGTGCGCAAGCAGGTCTTTATTACCATTACGGAATTAATAAAACACAGCTTAAAGATAAGCTTTTTGGTGTTTTCGAACACTATGTTTCACACAAAGGCTCTATTCTTTTCAGGGGCTTTGATGATACCTTTATGGTCCCCCATTCGCGCCACACAACCGTTGCTGTCGAAGATATTGAAAAGGTAGACGAACTTAAAATTCTTTCTATGTCGGAAGAAGCAGGCGTTTATGCCGTTGCTACCGACAGGGGAAGACAAATATTCATTACGGGTCATTCGGAATACGATGCCGACACGCTTGAACGTGAATATTTAAGAGATAAGAATGCAGGTCTTAAAATTGATATGCCTGTTAATTATTATCCTAATAACGATGATACAAAACGCCCTGTAAACAGCTGGCGTTCATCTGCTAATCTGCTTTATTCGAATTGGCTTAACTATTTTGTTTACCAAACCACGCCATACGATATAACCGAAATAAACAAAGAAGAAAAGCCGTAAAATTTACGGCTTTTTTATATATTGTCGGGGTGCATTATGGAACTTAAATTTGACACTTCTAAAACTTACGCATTATGTCTTGAAGGTGGTGGCGCCAGGGGCGCATACCAAATTGGCGCTTGGCAGGCTTTATGCGAAGCAGGCGTTAAAATAACTGCTGCTGCAGGTTCTTCTGTTGGCGCACTTAACGGTGCGCTTATTGCTATGGAAAACCCGGATCTTGCTTTTAACCTTTGGTATAATATGCGCTTTTCACGGGTTATGGATGTTGACGATGCGCAAATGCGCAAAATAATGACAGGCAAGCTTTTAGACCTTAACATTAAAAGCGCACACGGTAAGCTTAAACGGGTTTTAAAAGACGGTGGTTTTGACGTTACGCCACTTAAAAACCTTATTAAAGACACGCTTGACTGCGAAAAAATAAGAAATTCTGATATAAGGCTTTTTATTTGTACCCACTCTATAACCGACCATAAGGGGCTCGAATTTGAAGCAAAAAAACTCGGCGACGAAGAACTTCGCGATATGCTTTTGGCTTCGGCTTACTTTCCTGCATTTAAGCACGAAGAAATTGGCGGAAAGCTATACACCGACGGTGGTGTTTCTAATGTATTACCCCTTTCCCCACTGGTATCCCGTGGTTTTAAAAATATTATTTCTATTAGACTTTACGGACTTGGCACACAAAAAAGAATATCTATTCCAAAGGGAACAACCGTTACCGAAATTGCGCCAAAAAAAGACCTTGGCAATATGCTTAATTTCGATACCGAACCCTGCCGTAAGAATTTAAGCCTTGGCTATTTCGATGCAAAACGTTTACTTTACGGTCTTTACGGCGAAAAATATTATATCGACCGTACCTTAAGCGAAGAAGATGCATATAAAATTTTATTTACGGTTGTTAAAAACAAGGCCGAAACCGACGCTTCTTTAAGGCAAATACACACCGACCTTTTAAAGTTTGCCAAGGAAAGTGGCGCAAAGGGCGATTATTACGACGTGCTTGTTGCTTTTATCGAAAAATCTGCCGAACGCCTTAAAATAAACGAATTTTCTATTTACACCGATGCCGAACTCCTTGCAAAAATAGGTGTGAAAAATGGAAATTAAAAAAAGAAAACACCCAAGGCTTAAAGACTTTGATTATAGTACAAACGGGTACTATTTTGTTACCATTTGTACAGCCAACCACAAAGAAATATTATCTTCCGTAAATGTAGGGCGGGGGCTTGCTCCCGCCGAGATAATATTATCTCCCGCCGGAAAAATTGCCGAAGAACAACTTTTAAATATTTCAAAAAGATACGCTTGCGTTGACATTGAAAAATACGTTATAATGCCCAATCATATACATATTTTGCTTTTTATAGATGGTTTTTCGGCGGGAGCAAGCCCCCGCCCTACGTTATCCGATATAATTTGCAGTTTTAAATCATTAACCGCAAGAAACAGTAAGCCTTATTTGAAAACCAACAAATTGTGGCAAACTTCTTTTTATGACCATGTAATAAGAAACAAGGAAGATTACCTGACACACTACAATTATATTGAAAGCAACCCTAGTTTATGGGAAAAGGAGAAAAACAAAAATGAGTAATTCTACTGCTTGTGAATTATGTGTTAATTATGTATGGGATGACGAGGACGAGTGTTATGCTTGCCTTGTTAATTTAGACGAAGACGAATATATTTCCTTTGTTTCTAACCCTAACTATCGTTGCCCATATTTTAGACTTGACGATGAATATTCTATTGTAAGGAAACAAAATTAATGCTGGAAAATAAAATTTCAAAAATTACAGACGGGGTTTACCCCTTTCATATGCCGGGGCATAAGCGCCAAAAGAAATGGCTTGACGGTCTTACCGACTGCGATATTACCGAAATTTCGGGCGCCGATGACCTGCACGCTCCAAACGGCATTATTAAAGATGCGCAAATAAAGGCAGCCAAACTTTTTGGCACGGTTGCCACCATATTTTTAAGTGGTGGTTCTACGGCAGGTGTGCTTTCTGCCGTTTCTTCTGTTTGCGACTTTGGAAGCAAAATTATAATTGCAAGAAACTGCCATAAATCTGTTTACAACGCCTGCAAAATAAACGGCTTGGAGGTTACCTACGTTTACCCTGCCGTAAAACACAGGCTTGGTGTTTTTGGCGAAGTTTCCCCTGCCGATATTGATATAGCCATGAAGCAAAGTGGCGCCAAGGTGGTTGTTATTACATCCCCCACCTACGAAGGTATTGTGTCCGACATTAAGACCATTGCCAAAACGGTACATAAAAACGGTGGCATTTTGGTTGTAGATTCGGCGCACGGCGCACATTTAGGCTTAAACGATTATTTTCCTAAATCTGCAAGGGCGCTTGGCGCAGATATTGTTATTGAAAGCGCGCACAAAACACTTCCCTGCCTTACAGGCGCTGCTATGTTACACATTTGTAGCCACAGGGTAAGCTATATGCTATTGCGTGAAAAAATTGCAACCTTTGAAACAAGCAGTCCTTCCTACCCTATTATTTGTTCAATAGACAGGGCTGTAACCAAAATATGCGAAAAAGACCTTTTTACACCCTATGTTAAAAGGCTTGAAAATTTTTACGAAAAAGCAGGTAATCTTAAACACCTTTACCTTTTCACAAGCGCAGATTTTGACAAGGGCAAGCTTGTAATTTGTACCGAAAAGACTAATATTAGTGGTTTTGAGCTTAAAAAGCTGCTGCTTGAAAATTATAAAATAGAAACCGAAATGGCAATGCCAAATTACACCTTGGCTATGACAAGCATTGCCGATACCGACCAAGGCTTTAACAGGCTTTTAGAAGCGCTAACAGAAATTGACAAGACATTAACTACCGAAAATAAAGGCTTTGCTTACCCACCACCTAAAGCCGAAACTGTTAAAAACTTTAACGGTGGCGAAATGCAGTTTTTAACATTTAAAGACTGTAAAAACAAGGTGTCTGCCGAATTTATTTACGCATACCCACCGGGAAGCCCAATTATTGCCCCCGGCGAAAAAATTTCGGGCGAAATTTTAGAATATCTTGACCATTTGTACTCTAGTGGCGCACAAATTTTATCTAGCCTTGGAAATTATCCCGAACATATTGCGATTTTTAAAGAAAATGGTTGAACAAATTTTAATTTTATAGTAGAATAACTTTAGTGTGTTAAAATTAGGAGGAAAAGAAAAATGTACGAAAATTTAATGGATAGCATTGGTTTTGTAGCAGAGTATGACCCCGACGTTGCTTCGGCAATGGCAAAAGAACACGCTCGCCAACAAAACAACATTGAACTTATTGCAAGCGAAAACTTTGTTTCCCCTGCTGTTATGGCAGCAATGGGTTCTATTTTAACCAACAAATATGCCGAAGGTCTTCCCGGCAAGCGTTATTACGGTGGTTGCGTAAACGTAGATATTGTTGAAGACATTGCAAGAGACCGTGCCTGCAAGCTTTTTGGCGCAGACCACGCTAACGTTCAGCCACACTCGGGCGCACAGGCAAATATGGCAGCATATTCTGCTGTTATTGAACATGGCGATACCGTTATGGGTATGAACCTTGCTCACGGTGGACATTTAACCCACGGTTCACCCGTTAACGCTTCGGGTAAAAATTATAACTTTGTACCTTACGGCGTTGGCGAAGACGGTTTCATTGATTACGATGAAATGAGAAAAATTGCTAACGAATGCAAGCCAAAGCTTATCGTTGCAGGTGCATCGGCTTATTGCAGAGAAATTAAGTTCGATGTTATTGCCGACATAGCTAAAGAGGTTGGCGCATTATTTATGGTAGATATGGCGCACATTGCCGGTCTTGTTGCTGCAGGACTTCACATGAGCCCCGTTCCCTATGCAGACATTGTTACAACCACAACCCACAAAACACTTCGTGGTCCTCGTGGTGGTCTTATCCTTTGTAAAGAAGAACTTGCAAAGGCAATTGATAAGGCTGTTTTCCCCGGAAATCAGGGTGGCCCCTTAATGCACGTTATTGCTGCTAAAGCTGTTTGCTTCGGCGAAGCATTAAAGCCTGAATTTAAAGAATATCAACAAAAAATTATAGATAACGCACAGGCTTTGGCAAACGGTCTTGTAAGCCGTGGCGTTAAGCTCGTTTCGGGTGGCACCGATAACCACCTTATGCTTCTTGACCTTATTGGTTCGGGTGTTACAGGCAAAGAGCTTGAACACAGATTAGATGAAGTTAACATTACTGCAAATAAAAATGCAATTCCGGGCGACCCCGAATCTCCATTTGTAACAAGTGGTCTTCGTATTGGTACTCCTGCTGCTACAACACGTGGCCTTAATACCGAAGATTTCGATAAAATTGCAGAATTTATTGCTTTAGCAATTAAAGATTTCGAAGCTAACAAAGAATATATTAAAAACGGCGTTGCCGAAATCTGCAAAAAGCACCCACTTTATTAACCGTAAACGGTTAAACGATGTTGGCTTTCGCCAAATGATGCACGCCCGTCGGCGCATGATGTTCGGCCTTGCCGAATGAAGTTGTGCTTCGCACAAATTTAGGTGCGACAAGGCGCAAACATAAAATGCGTCGCAGACACCAAAATTTTGCCGAAGGCAATACATCATTGTCCGAAGGACACATCATTTTACCGTAGGTAAAACATCATTACCCGTAAGGGTAACATCATTTTAACAGGAGGTGGAAGTGTGAGTAAACCGTTAGCCGACCGTGTTCGGCCACAAAAATTAGATGAAGTTGCAGGACAAAAGCATCTTTTGGCTGAAGGTAAGGTTCTTCGCAGAATTATAGATATGGGCGAAATTCCCAACCTTATTTTCTACGGTCCTTCGGGTGTTGGTAAAACCACGGTTGCCCGAATTATTGCCGACCGAATAGGCAAAAAGCTTTACTACCTTAACGCAACTACTGCTTCCACTTCGGATATAAAATCAATTATTTCCGACCTTGGTGGCATAGATACTGCCGGTGGAGTTGTTTTATACCTTGACGAAATTCAGTCCTTTAACAAAAAGCAACAACAAATTTTGCTTGAATACATTGAAACGGGCGAAATTACGCTTATTGCATCCACAACCGAAAACCCGTTTTTCTATGTGTACAACGCAATTTTAAGCCGAAGCTCTGTTTTTGAATTTAAAGAGCTTTCCCCCGAAGATATTATATCGCCCCTTACCCGTGCAATATCCTTTTTAGAAAATGAAAAGGGCATTGAAATTAGCGTTGATGCTCCGTCCCTTCGCAAAATTGCGCTTTCCAGCGCAGGCGATGTAAGGCGCGCCTTAAACACGTTAGAACTTGCTGTTTTAACCTGTTTAACCGACGGCAAGGCTACCATTGAAGAATCTTCCCTTGAAGAACTTTTGGCTCACAGTGCCGTAAGGTACGACCGTGAAGGCGACGAACATTACGACCTTTTGTCTGCCTACCAAAAGTCTATGCGTGGAAGCGACCCCGATGCTGCCGTTTACTATCTTGCAAGAATTTTGGCAGCAGGCGACCTGCCAAGCGCATGCAGAAGGCTTATGGTTTGTGCCTGCGAAGATGTTGGACTTGCCTACCCACAAATTATACCCATTGTTAAGGCTGCCGTTGATATTGCAAACGCTGTTGGTCTTCCCGAAGCCGTTATTCCCCTTGCCGATGCAGTTATTTTAACGGCTATTTCCCCAAAAAGTAATACGGGGCACGATGCCGTATTTGCTGCGTTAGACCTTGTTAACAAGGGAAAGGGCGGAAGTATTCCAAGACACCTGCAAAACAAACACTTCGACGGCAAAGATAACAATAATCCCGGTCAATTTTATAAATATCCCCACGAATTTCCGAACAGGTGGGTTGAACAACAATATTTGCCAAACGATATAAAGAACGTTAAGTTTTACGAGTTTGGCGACAACGCCACCGAACAAAAATTTAAAGAATATTGGGAAAAGATAAAAAAGAGAAGTCTGTAAGAGTTGTACTGTTAAGGACAGTAAAAAGCTGTGTAGAAAAAATTCTACACAGCTTTTAATTTTGTCTTATACCGCAACAAGAAGGGAAAATGTATATCACATTTTCCAATCTTTAGGAGAACCTAAAACCCTTAACCTTGCTCACGTTTTACTGCAGCCTGTGGTGCTATTAGCAAAAGAGGGTAATGCTATTTAATAGGGAATCTTTTTGCGGCTTCTATAAATTCATTGGTTATTTGTTCGAATTTTGACAATTCCATTGTTTCCGTTACTGTTATATAATCAGATAATCTGTCATGAATGGTTAAAGAGAAGACTATCATTTTTTCATTTTGTACAATATTAAATTTGTAAAACGGGTCAGGTGTTAAACTTTTATAGGGGTAATAACCTGAATATTCAAAGCGCTGATTGATACCATAAACTATTCTTGAAAATCCTGTGGCTATTGCTTTAATATCTTTGGTATAGAAAAACTCATCACCAACGCAGCCCCAACCATCATTTTCGATATTAAAATCGAAATCGATTTCTACACAATTTTCTTCATCAATCAAACCCTGAATAACAAATTCATTTTCTTTGGCATATTGTTTAAATTCGATTTCAATCCAATCTTTTTCGTTTTCGATTCTCATTTCCTCACCTCTTAATTGCATTATATCACACTAACTGTCCAAACAAAAGGACTTTAAAAATCCCCTTGGATTGCTCCAAAGGGATTGATTGTTTTATTTGGTTATGAATTATTTCATATCCTTGATAGCAGCCTGTGTTGCTATCAGCAAAAGGGGGAAAATCATCTCTTTTTATAAACAACAAGTTCTGGGTTTTCACCGTTTTCTTCATAAGTGCAGACGAGCAAAAAGTCCATATTTGCCACAATTCCGAAACAACGGTCACCGCCAAATGCACACTCTAACTGACTACCAAGATAGGTGGCGTTATCGTCAAGGAATTTCACCACTTGTCCGTTCGGCAAACGGTATTCCAAATTGACAAAACTGCCTGGCAAAACATTAAGGTTTTCAACTTTCGGCAAACCTTCAATATGAAATAAGGTGTTTAATTCGTGAATAAGTTGCTTTTTAAATTCTTCGAACTTTTCCTTACCGCCAAGTTCTTTGTATTTCTCAAAAAAGTCAAGAGTGTATTCGCCGTCGGCGTAGCACCAACCGCAATAGTTTTCGTTAAGTGCGCCGTCTTTTTCGTGGCTGATATTACTGTCATCAATAGGCATTCCGCAACACTCGCATACAAGCTTTCTCGGTGAGCCAAGAAGTGTATTAATAGAAACGTCAAAAAGTTCTGATAGGAGTTTAAGCGTTTCCGTATTGGGTATCGTTTCGCCGTTCTCCCAACGGGAAACTGCCTGTCGGGTTACAAACACTTTCTCCGCAAGTTCGTCTTGGGAAAGTCCTTTTTTCATTCTAAGTTCAAGAATAACATCTTTTGTTTCCATAGCATTATCACCTCAACACCTATTATATCGTAAGAGTTCCAAAAAACAAGCAACCACCTGTTGCCATAAAAAATCTGCCCACTGTTCTCACACTGCTTTTTCAACAATTATTGCCACAACTGTTATATCGTCGGGGCGTGGGGTGGTTCTTCGGCGTTTTGCGCCGTAGGCAATATGCTCGGCTAATTCTTCTGCCGATTTATCGCACCAACCGTCAAGTTCCTTGCATATCCAGTCCACTCCGTCGGCACAAACCCCGTCCGACATCATTAAAATTATATCCCCTGCTCGCAAATTTATTGCAGCCTTGTCGAACCCTATTTCACGCAGTATTCCTGCAGGGAGCGACGTGCTTTTGGCAACCGAACATCTGCCGTTTCGCCTAACAAGTGTGGGCGCAGCGCCGGCTTTTAGCATATCAAGTCTGCCCGAATATAAATCTAGCGCAGCAACGTCCACCGTGGCAAGCGATTCATCGGTAGATTTGAAAAGCATTGCAGAATTTAGTATAGAAAGGGCGCTGTCGAAGCCAAAGCCTGCCTTTAAAAGCCTTGCCATTAAGCCCGATGCCATAGCGCCGTCTACGGCTGCCCTGCCCCCACTTCCCATTCCGTCTGAAAGTACGGCAAATGCCCTTCCCTTGCCGTCTGAAAAAATATTATAGGCATCGCCACTAATTCCCGATGGCGAAGACGGAATTTGGCAAACGCCACTGCTGACCCGAATAGATGCCCTTTCGGTTAGCGTTATATATACCCTATCTGCCGATTCGGTAAGGGTGGGTGGTTCAAAATCTCTTGAAAGCAGAACTTCAATCTGCTTTAAAATTCGCATTCGGTTATATTTTACGCCCCTGATTTTTGGCGCAATAATTTCTACCGACATTCTGCCGTATTTATCGGTTTTACAGCCACATTCGGTTGGGTTTATTTCAATATTTTTCATACTTGCCGTAATTTTTGCTGCAAGCGCTTCATCAAAGGCTTCATCCCGTTCAAATTCTTCGGCAAGGTCGGCAAGCATTTGCGAAAGACCGTTAAACTGTTCGCTTACCACCGAACGAACGTCGGCAATTCGGTTTTCTGCTGCCAAGCGTGCAGCGTAGTCGGAATAATGTACCCCCGTTGCTTCCTTCACCCTATCCGGTCGAAGACAGCGCATTTTAAAATCTTCGGTATCGGCTTCGTTTTCACGAAGCTCCTTTATCATTTCAAGCACTGCCGATGCCGTGTCTGCCTTGCGTGCCTCCCAACAGTTTACACGAAGGGTACAACCACTGCAGGCGTCTTGTTCTATGCTTTTTAAAAGGGTGTCGAAATCGGGGCAGTTTATACGGGAAAGCTCTGCCGATACGGTGTCTACCGTTTGGCTTACGTCTGAAAGTGCGCCCGACGCAAAGCGAAGGCGCATGGTAACTGCCTTTTTTACCCCGTTTTCCCCTGCCGTTCTTGCAGGTGGAGAAAATATTTTGCCCGAAAACTTGGCAGAGGTGCTTGGTATTACTAAAAATATGGCAGATGCGAAAAGTCCTTCAATAAAAACTTCTACCGTTTTTAAAAGTTCCATACCTAAAGCCGAGCCTAAAAGCAGGCATACAGTAGTGGCAAAAATTTGCGCATACTTGCCAAAACGCGCAAAAATTCCACTAAAAAGTCCTGCAAGGCACATCGACAAAGCGGCAGCAAGACCACCACCCGAAAGAGCTACTGCAAAGGCAGCAGCAATGCCACCCACTGCCCCTGCATAGCTTTGCCCGTACCTTGAAACAAGCAAAATAAGGGCTATGGCAAGAATGTTTCCAAGACAAAGTCCACCTATATTTATGGACATTGTTCCTATTAAAATTATATTAATGGTAATTAAAATGCAGGCAAGTTCTTCCCCTTTTACACCCTTTAACATTGCAGGGTATGCCTTAAAGGTTTTCGAAAAGAAGTAAGCCGATGCAAAGCAAAGTATGCCTTCAACCAATGCCAACACGGTTTTTTTCGGGTCGCCCACTGTTGCAACAAGCCCTGCGCCCAAACAAACAATGCCTGCTGTTAGCGCAACTATTACCGATTTAGAAAAATGCTTGGTAAGCGCCATTAAAATTGATTTTATTGCAACAATTGCAAAAAGCGCTGCAAGATACCTGAAAGCGTTAATTTGCGCATAAGGCAACACATACCCCAAAAATGCGCCAACCGTTGCTGCAGCAACAAAATCTACCGGAGCTGCAGACACAATTGCTGCGCCAAAAGGCAAAATTCCACCCGGCAACACGCCCCTTGAAATTAAAAAGGAAACCATACAAAAAATAATTTGCAGTCCAATTTCTTTAAGTATATCAGCAAAGCCAATTTTCCTTCGCTTTAAACCTTTTATTGTTTCTTCCTTCATTTTTACTCCCCTAAAAGTTCAGTTTGTTTAATTATATCCCCTACCCTGTACCAAATTTGTCGCAGTATAGTGTCGAATGGAATAAAATGGTAAATTAAAAAAGAAAATGTTAAATTTTTCGGTGTGCTGTGAATATACTACATTCTATCAAATATGCATTGCTTTTGCAATGCATATTTCTAGTGCATTTTGCAATACAATATAAAGTGCGAGGTGTTATTATGGAAAAATTTAAAATACCAACACAACCACTTACAACAAACAAAACTATACGTTTTCCTAATGATGTTATACAGCAGGTTGAAGAAGCAATAACAGGAAAACAATGCACTTTTTCGGCTTTTGTTATTGCAGCCGTTAAAATGGCCCTTGAAAATATCGAAAAAGAATAATTAACTTTAAACGTCGTGGTGTAACAGGCGCGCCTTATAACGCTGACCACTAACCACTGACCACTAACCACTAAAAAAAGCACCCTTTCGGGTGCGTTTTTTATTTCTTTTGCTGCCACATCCAAATTCGCGAAAAAAACAAGTTCCTTTATGAACAGAATTATTTGTTCAGAAAGGAGCTTTTTATGCTAAAAAACAGCAACGCAGTTTGCCAAAAATTTGCTGCCAAACGCAAAGACGATGTCATTTGTTATATCGGCGTGGAGGTGGTATTATGCCAATAGAATTTATTTCTGCAAAAAGTTGGGATGTGAATCTTTTGGGAGATGATTTTAGCGGCCTTAATGAAGTATATCGTGAACTTGCTAACGAAATTGGCATAGAAAAAACCATTGCCGTTTTCAATCTTTTTCACGGTACACAAATATCATTTCCAACTAGACTTTTTTCGAAAGAATACACCCACAAAGCCATTGTCAATGAATACGACGGAAAAAATGTTTCTTTGCTTGCGCAAAAATACAATTATTCCGAACGAACGATATGGCGAATTATTAAAACCACAAACAAAAAATAGGGGGATTGTTATGTTAAGAAAAATTTTATCGGTGCTTTTGGCGCTATGTATAATTTTATGCCTTGTTGCTTGCAGTAACGCGGATAAAAACAGTTTAGAGCCTTCAAGTAATGTTTCGCAAACAGAAGAAACTTTTAGCTCTACCGATTCTGATGAAGCACAAAACACTTCTGAAACACCCACCGTCTCGACTGTAACCAGTACCCCGTCAACCACTTCAAAACCTAAAGATGAATCAAATAAATCTACTTCCAGCAATAATAATTCCGACGAAGAAAAGTGTTCTTATTGCGGAAAGAATCCTGCCGTTAGCGATAGCAGCTATTGTACAAATTGCAAATGTTTACTTTGCTCGAACAGGATAAACGGTAGCGGTTATAAATACTGCAACAGTCATAATTGTACGAAATCAAATTGTAAGCTTCCAAGGGAAAAAGGAACTTACTGCATCGAACACAAATGCACCGATAGCAGCTGCACACGTGAAAAAGAAAATGATTCTTTGTTCTGCGCTTACCATAACTGTAGTGCGACAAGTTGTAACGGAGTCAGAATGGGAAGTTCTGATTATTGCGCTTCCCACAAGTGCAGCAATACAAGTTGTAACAGCCAAAAAGAAAGTGGTTCCGAATGTTGTTCAAGCCACAATTGTAACGTATCCGGATGTAAGTCAGTAAGGGTTGGTAGTTCATACTATTGCGCAGCGCATAAATGCAGCAAAAGTGGTTGTTCAAACGAAGCAAAAAACGGACTGTATTGTAGTTCTCATACATGCAAGGCAAGCGGTTGCACCAGCGAAGCTAACGGATATTGCAGTTACCATAAATGTAAGAAATGTAATTCCCAAAGATTAGACGGGTTTGATCTATGCCATAATCACAAATGTCGAGCGAGTAGTTGTTCTGCTGAGAGATATAGTGGCAGTGGCGAAGGATATTGTACTACACATCACAGAGAATATATGGGCGGAAGTATACCACGATAATATCAAAAGCCTCCTTGTTTAGTGCAAGGAGGCTTTCGTTAATTTAGTTGTTGTATATTGTTATATTTTAGCAAATATGGTATAATTAAAATTAACAAGAATACTTTTTAAGTTGGATGAGATTTTTATGGATGAATATTTTTGCCCTAATTGTGGAGCCACTTTAAATAACCAATCTGGTTTTGATCCCGATAATGGCACGTGGACATGTACACAATGTGGTCAACATCTTATGGATGATGATACATTTGAGGGTGACACATACGAGGGTGTTGCTTGGTATTGTGATGAATGCGGATCTCTGCTTAATAAACAATCTGGTTTTTCTGATAGTTATGGAACATGGACATGTACAGAGTGTGGGCATACAAACGGAACAACAGAAGATGATATTTATGAGTCAGAAGAAGATTGTCAATATCAAAAAACCGTTAATGCTACCGCAGATTTTATTAGTTCGGTTGTGACCGGAATAATATCTGGAATTGCTGATGATTCGTCGGAAGAGGATGAAGATGAAGACGAAAAAATAGAATGTCCTAGTTGTGGTGCCAACTTAAAAGAACAGTTCTGTTTTGCTGATTATGAAGATGATTGGGAATGCACAGAGTGCGGTGCTCATTTGCATCACGACTATAGTTCAGATCCATATATCGTCTCCAATGAAGATATGGATGACGAATATTTGGATTATGACGCAGAAACTGAAGCATCCGCAGAATACGAAACATCATTTAAATATGCACGACAAGAACGCGAACTCGAAGAACAAAAACAACGCGAACGACAAGCGGAATTAAATAAAAAGCGGCGGGCAAAACAGCGACGAAGAAAAAAGTTTTGCAAAAAGCACAGAAAAGGTATTGTTGTATTTGTTTGCATAATACTGATTAGCATTTTAACTGCTATTGGATATTATCAATACAGCAAGTTGATTCTAACAGGTTACAATGATGAGGAACTAGTTGGCTTGTCATATGAAGCGGTTGAAGAAAAGCTTGAAAGCGCAGGGTTTACAAATATTTCAACGATAGCAACTGAAGATTTAACGCTTGAACAAATAGAGTTAGAAGGCCTCGTATTTGAAATTAAAATATGTGATGACACTGATTTTGAAAAAGATAAAAAGTACCCTTATGATGCGGAAATAATAGTGCGGTATCACGCAATCGTTCCGGTGTCTTCTCCTGCCTCTTCCAATGAAATAAAGAAACAAAACTATCATAAAGTTCAAGCGCAATTCAAAGAAGCGGGATTTGTTAATATATCGGTAGAGCCTATATATGATGTTGTGCTTGGCTGGTTTGTCTCTGATGGTGAAATAGAAAGTATAACCGTCAATGGCGAAGACGAGTTCTATAAAGGTGAAGAATTTAGACCTGATGATGCAATTATCATAAAATATCATACACTTAAAAAGAATAAACCTGAAAAATAAACATTGTGGAGTTAAGTATTATGGGAAGAAAATCAACTAAGGAAAACAAGAATATTTATCAAGAAACACGAGATGCTCTAGATTGGAGCCGTGAAAAAGCTGCAGACGAAATAGCAAAAATCGAAAATGGTAAATATAATTATTTGGACAAATACCGTCTTCTTAAAATTGAGGAAGAAACCGTAAAAATACAGCCAGAGGACATTGTTGCATTATCAAAAGCTTATAACAAGCCCGAGCTTCGCAACTACTATTGTTGCCATCAGTGCGATATTGGGGAAATCGATGCACCTGAAGTTGTTTATGATAACGTGCACGAAATCCTGGTTAATATGTCTGTATCATTAGAATCTGTTAATGCAAAGAAATTACGCTTAATGGAAATCCTTGCAGATGGCAAAGTTGACGATACAGAAATAATAGACCTAAATAAAATCCTTGAAGAACTCGAAAAGATTTCAATGACCGTTGAAGCTATTCAGCTTTGGTGCGAGAAAATGAAGCTTTCGGGAACAGAAAACAAATAATTACATATATAAATTGCGCAGCGTTAAGGCCTAAAACCTTGACGCTGTTTTTATTTTGCTGTTTTAGCATAAATAGCACCTTTTATGTTGCTGATATGATGATTTTTCTTTTGGTGCGGGTACGGTATGATAATTATGCAATCAAGAATTGCACACACTACAAGTTAAGGAGACGATTATATTGAGTGTGAAAGAAAGAATCTTGGCGCTTAGGCTGCTAGAAAAACAAAAGAAGCACCCCGAACACGCCAAGGAACTTGGTATTGAAGTAAAAATCAAAGAAAACATTAAAAGGAGTGAGCAGAATGGAAATGTTCGAAAGATTTAATACGCTGATTGGTGAGGTTGTAGGATGTAACAGTTATGGATGTTACGTTCGCGACTTTGAGACCGACAAAATAGTGTTCTACTATGGTTGCGGTCAGCGTGGCGACAAAGTTCAGTTAACGGTTAAAAAAGTTAATCTCGAAAAAGAACAAGTTACCTGTGTTCTCGATGCGGTTCTCTCTTATGCCGCATAAGTTACTGAAATAGGTTAAATACATAAGCCTATTCTGCTGACACAATGATTTATTGTAGTTAGCAAAAGAATTACAATATAAATGTAAACAAAAGGAGTTTACAAAAATAAATTTGAGGAGAATAAAAAATGGATAAATTCAAACAAGTTATAACAATCACAGGAATGGTAATTACTTTAGTGAGCGCGTTATTACCGGTTGTTGATCAAAGTATTGATATGGTCAACAAGGTTAAATGCTTAAAGGAAGGGGCAAAATAATGAAAAACATTGGATCTATAATCTTTAAAGCACTACTCGCACTCGTTTGTATCATCGCAGCATTTTACCTTGTAATGCTAGTAACAGCTTGGTAAGATCAGAGAAAATAAACAGGAGGTTTAACTATTATGAGAGAAAAATTAATGGTGATTAAGAACAAATTTGTTGTTGCAAAGGACAAAGCAAAAATCATTTTTGCTAACGTTGTAACATCGATTAAAAAAAGTTCAGCATACGTTATGAATGCGAAGAAATTTGCGACTCCCTTTCTTTTAATAATTTGTGTGTTACTTACGATGTATATTTGTTCACAAGACAAATGCCACGAATTAGAACTTAAAGAAGCCGCAGAGCAATCATTCGTTATTAGCGAATACTTTGTAGCTGAAGAACTAAAAAGTATCGGTGAAATAAATACATCTGAATATACATATTCTATTGAACGTTCTCATTCAGATTATAGAAAAGCCTTCGACTTTAACGTTCCCTTTACAGAAAAATCTCTTACCATCATGTATTCCGGCAAAGTTAAAGTTGGATACAATATTAACGAAATGAAATATATGGTGGCCAACGATAAAATCTTGTTCAAAATTCCTGAGCCGGTTGTTGAGAACTACATTAATAAAGAACTTGTTAAGGACGAAAACAACAACCTTTTTAATCCTATAAATTCTGATGACTACGCAAGCCTACGCGAAGGTGTACTTGAAGAAGGTTTAAAAAAGGCTACCTCTAAAGGAACGTACGAAAATGCGGAAACCGAATTAAAAAACATTCTTACCAAACACTTTGAAAAGTTTGGTTGCAGTGTCCTTTTCATTTAATATTGTGCCCTACAACGCTGACCACTAACCACTGATCGCCGTCCCCTACACCCACTAATCAAACGGTCGGGTCGGCAGATTTAAATGTATATAAACATACTATTAGCGTTTGGTGGCGAGTCCCACTCGCAAAAAAAGCACCCTTTCGGGAGACACTTCGTAAGGAAGTGTTCTCCCAATTTTATTTTTGTATAAAAATTGACACTTTCTGTTTGAAAGTGTCATAGTGGGTTACATACTTTAAAATATTACCTATCTCAAAGATAAAAATAATAAGTGATATTGTGAGACCTGTCTCACAGCGATATTTGACCTTTGGGTCAAGTTATATTAAAACCAAGAGGTTTTAGTGATATTTTATTAGCCTTTAAACTCGCGAAGCGAATATCACACGGTGAAATCCGAATATCACTGCGAAGCAATATAACTCGCCTTTGGCGAATAAAACTGAGGCGCACTTCCTTACGGAGTGCGCCTCTTCGGGTGCTTTTTTTATTTCTTTTGCTGCCAAATCCAAATTCGCATTACTGCTTTGTGGTGTAAAAGCTTTGTTAGCAATACTTGCGCTCTGATTTTTG
>JAFOFE010000076.1 GCA_017387475.1 Clostridia bacterium
ATTTTCAAGGTTCGTTTCGCGCCGTTTTTCAGGGCGCCCGATTATAATACCACAGTGGTTTACCAATGTCAACACTTTTTTTCAATTTTTTTAAAAATTTTTTCACACCTTGTTTTTTTAAGTGATATGCCCTATTTTTTGGCATAAAAATACCCGACTTACTTTAAATAATAAAGCAGCCGGGTATTTATTACATTATATCTTCATTATATACGGCACGCACGCCACCTATAAATTTAGGACGGCTTCTTGCTGCAAGTACCGTTGCGCCACCAATTTTGTTGTTGGCAAGCCTTACGGGAACGGCAACTTTTTTAATGTGCATACCAATTAAGGTAAAGCCAATATCGAGTCCTGCATCGGCTTTTATTTCTTCGACAGCTACTGCATCGGCAATATTATTATATGCTGCAGTTGCAAACGAGCCACCTGCTTTTGGTTGTGGAACCACATTTACAATATCGCTGAAAGGCACTGCGCTACGGCTTACGATTATGGCACGGTTTAGATGCTCGCAACATTGTGCTGCAACATAAACGCCGCTTTCTTCGGCAGCCTTGGCTACACCTATATATATAAGCAGCAGTTTCGGGAGATGAATTTGTGCCGATGGTGTTACCGACAACTTCGCTTGTGGAACAACCGACAACCAAAACGTTTCCTTTTTTAAGCCCTGCTTTTTCAATTATTTCTTTAGCTGCAAGATATGCCTGCTCTTTTATTTTTTCCATTTTAAAGCTCCTATATATAATATGTGTATAATTATACTGCAATTTTTTAAAAAATCAACATTGATTATTTTACATATAATATATATAATGAGTATAGAACAAAAAATTCGGAGGTCAAAATGAAAAAGTTATTATCTTTTATCTTGGTTTTTGCGATATCTTCCGGTATTTCCGGATGTGGTGGTTTTGGCGACCCAACAATTTCGGTAGAGCAAGATGTTATTACTAATGTAAGTTCCGAAACTATGTCTGAAGACACTTCCAGCCAAGAGGAAGAGGAGGCAGGCCCTATTTTTGATTTTAATTCTTGGGAATTAAGACTTGTAAATCCGTGGAATTCTATCCCCGAAGATTTTGAACTTCAGCTTGCAACAATTACAAGCCCTTATGCCGGCTTTGCAGGCGCATCGTTTGACGCGCGCGCCATTGAACCACTTCACGCACTTTGCGCCGATGCTAAAGCAGCAGGTATTAACCTTACTATTATTTCTGCTTACAGAACAAATGAATTTCAAACAAATAATTTCGAACGCAAGGTTAATAATGTAATGGCAGCAGACCCGTCGCTTACCAGGGAAGAAGCCGAAGCTAAAGCTGCTACCGTTGTGGCTCGGCCCGGAACCAGCGAACATCAGGTTGGTCTTGCAGTTGACTTTAACTCGGTTGAAGACAGCTTTAAGAACACAAAAGAATACGCTTGGCTTGTAGAAAACTGCACAAAATACGGTTTTATTCTTCGTTACACCGAAGAAAAGCAAGACATTACCGGTATTATTCCTGAGCCTTGGCATTATAGATACGTTGGCGTTGAAGCTGCCAAAATTATGAAGGAAGAAAACCTTTGTCTTGAAGAATTTATTGAAAAATACAACGTTACGGCGGCAGACGATACATCCAGCGAAGCCGTACAGTAAATTTTAACTTGTAATATTTACGAATTTAATATAGAATATATGTTACAAGGGCGAAAAGCCCCTATTAGAAAGTGAGGACGCTAAATGCTTGACAGAACTCAAACATTTTCCATAGGAAACGAACAAGAGCAGGAAATTAGAAATATTCTGCTTAACGTTTACGATGCTTTAAAGGAAAAGGGTTATAACCCCATTAACCAAATTGTTGGTTATATTTTATCGGAAGACCCTACCTATATTACTACACACAACAACGCTCGTAACCTTATTCGCAGGGTTGACCGTGATACTTTGCTTCAGAATTTGGTTAAATACTACCTTACCCATTAATTTGGAGGACTTTTATGAACTTTACTCCTGCCGGAACAGGTGGTCTTGTAGACTGCTTTTTGCTTGTTAAGGCTTCCAATAAAAAGACTTCATCTAAAGGCGACAGCTTCCTTGATATGACCCTTTCGGATAAGTCGGGCGAAATTAACGCTAAACTTTGGTCTTATGTGCCCGATGTTCACGGCGATTATCAACCCGGCGATATTGTTAAGGTTAGGGGTTCGGTTAGTATGTACAACGGCACCGAACAGCTTAGAATTGAAAAAATTCGCCACGCTATACCTGCCGATAACATTAATGCCGACGAGCTTGTTGCTTCTGCCGAATATTCGGGCGAAGAAATGTTCGGCGAGCTTATCTCTATTACCGAAGGTTTTAAAGATGATGACATTAAGGCAATTGTTTTAACAATTTTAAACGAACACAAGGAAGACCTTGTTTTTTGGCCTGCTGCATTTAAAATGCATCACGCTATGCGTGGGGGACTTATGTTCCACACCCTTTCAATTGTTCGCCTTTGCCAAAAGGTTTGCAGCCTTTACACCTTTGTAGATGAAGAGCTTTTAATTGCAGGCGCAATTCTTCACGATGTTGCCAAAACAATTGAATACGAAATGACACCATCGGGTCTGGCTTCGGGTTATACTGTAAGGGGTAATCTTATAGGACATCTTGCCGAAGGCGCTATGATGATAAGGGAAGTTTCTGCTAAACTTGGCATTACTTCCGAAACTCCTATGCTTTTAGAGCATATGGTGCTTTCCCACCACGGCGAGCCCGATTTTGGCGCAGTTGTTCGTCCTGCATTTATTGAAGCAGAATTACTTTCACATTTAGATATGTTAGATGCCCGTATGTTCGAAGTTAAAGAAGCAACGTTTTCTGTAAACTCGGGCGAATTTACGGGTAAAATTTGGAGTATGGAAAACCGTAAGCTTTATAATCACGGTCGTGATGACGGAACGAAAGAAACAAAGTTGTTTTAACAAATTATAAAAATGAATGAATTGCCGCAAAGAAAACATCTACGGATGAAAAATTTCAATTACAGCGAAAACGGACTTTATTTTTTAACTATTTGTGTTAAAAACAAAAATCTACGGCTGTGCAACATTGTAGGGCGCGACGTCCCCGACGCGCCGTATATACAACTAACAAAAACAGGGGAAATTGTTCAAAAACACATTTTTTCAATCAATAATGCCGAGCGGATTTCAGTGCATAAGTTCGTTATTATGCCCGACCATATACATCTGCTTCTTTTTATTGATAATGTAGACGGCGCGTCGGGGACGTCGCGCCCTACACATTCTTTGGTTTCACGTACGGTTTCAGGTTTTAAACGTCTGTGCAATAAAGAAATCGGCGAAAACATCTGGCAAACTTCTTTTTTCGACCACGTGATAAGGAATGAGACCGATTACAAAACCCATTACAAATATATCGAAAATAATCCTGTAATGTGGCTTTTAAATAAACACAGTATATAATTAAGGAGATATAAATTATGACTATTACAAAAGATATGCTTATTGGCGATGTTTTAGATATTGATGTTGGATGTGCCGAATATTTCTTTGAAATTGGTATGCACTGCCTTGGTTGCCCTGCTTCTCGCGGGGAATCTATTGAACAGGCTTGCGAAGTTCACGGAACCGATGTTGACGCGCTTCTTGAAAAGCTTAACGCTTATTTCGCAAATAAGTAATGAAAAAAATTAAAAACAGACTTTACACAGTATCGACCCTTGTGCCTTTTGGTGCGAGGGTCGCCGACATTGGATGCGACCACGGCCATTTACCTATATATTTAATGAGCCAAGGCATTTCCCCTTTTTGTATTGCATCCGACATAAAGGAGCAGCCACTTATGAGCGCCCAAGCCAACATTAAAAAGGTTGGCCTTAACATTGAAACAAGGCTTGGCGCAGGGCTTTCCACCATAAAGGAAGGCGAGGTTGACTGCATTACAATTGCAGGAATGGGGGGCGAGGTTATTGCCGCAATACTTGAAGACTGCCCCTTTATTAAAGACCCAAAATACACCCTTGTTCTTCAGCC
Source organism: Clostridia bacterium (assembly GCA_017387475.1). Classification (GTDB taxonomy): domain Bacteria; phylum Bacillota; class Clostridia; order Oscillospirales; family Acutalibacteraceae; genus SFWF01. The sequence continues at coordinate 4,036 of JAFOFE010000076.1, forward strand.
TATGACATCTGCCGATGCGCTTCGCAAATATTTGTGCGAAAACGGTTTTTGCATTGAAACCGAAGTAGGTGTAGAAGAAAACCGTAAAATTTACACCGTTATTAAGGCAGTTTTTTCGGGCGAAAGTTTTTGTGCCGACGAAGCCTTTCTTCGTATAGGCAGGCTAGATCCAACCGACCCTACTGCCAGAAAATATATTGAAAAACAGGTAAAAATTATTACGGAATTAATTGCCGACCGAAAACAAGCAGGCCTTGATGCCGAAAGGTATGTGGCTGTTTTAGATAAAATGAAATCAGTTTTATAAGCAGGAGTTTTGTTATGCCGCTTGATGGTATATTTTTACACCATTTAACAAACGAACTTAATATGCTTGTCGGCGCAAGAGCCGAAAAAATTTACCAGCCCACCCGTGATGAGCTGGTTTTTCTGCTGCGCTCTATTCCCTTTACGGGCAAGCTGCTAATTTCGGTAAGAACAGGCGCTGCAAGGCTTCACACAACAAATTCTTCCTTCGACAACCCTGCCGAACCACCTAATTTTTGCAAACTTTTGCGTAAGCATTTAACTTCGGCAAAAATTACCGAAATTAATCAGGTAGATTTTGAAAGAATTATTATAATTAAGTTTACAAGCTATAACGAAATGGGCGATGTTATTCACCCCTGTTTAGTGGTCGAGTTAATAACCGGCCGTGAAAACTTGGTGCTTTTAAACGAAGACGGCAAAATTTTAGACGCCCTTCGCCGAAGCGACCTTGAAACAGCAACAAGACTTCTTGTTCCGGGCGCAAAATACACCCTGCCCGAAAGCCAAAACAAGCTTATGGTTAACACTTCTTCGGCTGAAGATTTATGCGATGCTGTTTTATCTTCGGTAAAACCGTTAGGTCTTGCCTTTACCGATAAAATAAGTGGTGTTTCCCCACTTATCTCGCGCGAGCTTGCAAGCAAGGTTTGCAATGATATTGATATTGCACCACAAGATGCCGACAAGGCAAGGCTTTTAAGGGTTATTTTAGAATTTAAAGAAAATTTTTCGGCGCCCATTCCTTATATAATAAAGGATGCCGACGGTGGCGCAGTAGATTTTAGTTTTACCGAAATTAACCAATATGGCGAAAGCAGAGTAAGTGAAAAAAGGGATAGTTTTTCTGCCCTTTTAGACAACTTTTATGCCGAGCGTGAAAACGCCCACCGTATTAAGACACAGTCTGCCGATATTAACAGGCTGCTTACCACAGCAAAGACCCGTGCCGAGCGTAGAATGGCAGTTAGAGCAAACGACCTTGAAAGGTGCAAAGACCGTGAAACCCTGCGCATTTACGGCGAGCTTTTAAAGGCTAATCTTTATGCCGTAGAAAAGGGTGCAAGTGTTGCCAGAGTGCAGAATTATTACGACGAAAATTTTGGTTTTGTTGACATCCCACTTGACCCTGCCGTTTCCCCTGCGCAAAATGCAGCAAAGTATTTTAAAGACTACAAAAAAAGCCACACGGCAGAGCAGACCTTGTTGGGTCTTATTGAAAAGGATAAGGCAGAAATTGAGTATATAGATTCGGTGCTTCACAGCCTTTCTTTAGCCACAGGCGCTGCCGACCTTGCAGATATTAGAGATGAACTTGCAGGCAGTGGCTATATTATTAGAAAAAACACAAGAAAACAAAAGCCGAAAGAAGCAAAACCAAGGGAATTTACCTCCCCCACCGGCTTTAAAATTTATGTTGGTAAAAATAACATAGAAAACGATTATCTTACAACCAAATTCGCTTCGAAACAGGATATTTGGTTCCACACAAAAAACATCCCCGGTTCACACGTTATACTTGTAACCGAAGGTAAAGAGGTCGATGACCAAAGCCTGCTGTTTGCAGCAGGTCTTGCTGCAGCACATTCAAAGGCTTCGGACAGCGACAAGGTTCCCGTTGATTTTACCGAAATTAAATATGTTAAAAAGCCTGCAGGCGCAAAACCCGGTATGGTCATTTATACCACCAACAAAACCATATATGTAAACGGGTGTTGCGATTAGGGCTAAAATGCCTTAAAAAGCAAATTTTTGCGGCTTAATGTGTTAAAAAGTCGTGGTATGCGTCAGCATTACCACGACTTTTCGCCTTTTATACCACTAAAAATTTATCTTTTTAAGGTGCTTTGCAGTTTTGTAAGAATAAATTTGTATAGATTTCGAAGTTGCAAAAATGCAGTAATACTTTGTGTCTTGCAAAGTTTTGCAACAAGAAAGATTGCAAATTTATCTGAAAAACCAATTTATCCCTAAGCACAACACCCGAAGCCAAATTTTTTCTTGTAAAAAAGTTTTCTTTAATGTATAATTAAATGAGATGTTACTATGGAGGTTCACTTCGTGAAAGAATTAGATTTATCCTCGCTTTTAAAAATAGTTAAAGAGCATATTATTATTATTGCGTTAACAGGTGCTATACTTGCAGGCGTTGCTTTTGGTTATAACAGCTTTTTTGTGGCACCCACATACAGCACTTCTACCACCATTCTTGTTAACAACGGTGGTCTTGCAGACGTTGGTATTCCCGGCGACAGCGTTTCAAATACCGACCTTAACGCGTCGCTCTATCTTGTTGAAACCTGCGTAG
>JAFOFE010000077.1 GCA_017387475.1 Clostridia bacterium
AAACAATCGTGAAATATCTCAGTCAAGTTTAAAAAGGGATGTTTCACGAAACACCTTTTTTGATTGCTCGTCGGATAACAAATTATACGCCTTAAAAAGTTCTTCGCTGTGTTTTTTAGCATATTGGGTATTAAAAACTTCTCCACCACATACCGGCACTTCGGGCGCAAGTAGAGTATGTCTTGCCATAATGCGCTTAATGTTATCTATAACTTCCGGTCTGTTTGAACCAAAAGAAAACAAAGCAACAAAATCGCCAAATATAGCTTCGGCTTCTTCAATAGACATAACCTTAAAGCCTCTAAAGTAACGGTCTCTTACAAAACCACTACTTGCAAATACGCCTTTAATTTCAATGCCGTATTTTGAAAGCTCATCTAAAATTTTATCTGCGCCGTTTCCTGTGCCGTAAAGTAAAATGGGTTTTTCTTCGGCTTTAAGTCTATTCCAAATATCTGTCATATTACTCCTTAATATACTGATACGCCTTCATGGGCCCATAGTTTGGAACATATATAATTCCACAATGAACGAAACCTAATTTTTCAAGCGCACCCTGCATTATCTTGTTGTCTGCATGGGTGTCAATTCTAATGTTGTTTGTAAACTGCAAACAGTATTCAAAACACTTTTTTAGCACACCACGAACTTGACCCGAAGAAGCAATTCTGTGAATAACAAAATATTCATCTTCATTAAGCCACTTGCCTTCAATATAAGCGTATGTCGGGTCGGGGCCTTTGTCAAAGAAGAATACACCGTGAATTTGGTCTTCTTCCTTTAATACGTAAAGCTTTTGTTCTTCAATATTTTCTATTAAAGATTCTTTCGGGGGATGAACGTTTTTCCATTGGTTGGGGTTTCCGTTTTCTCTCATAAACTGTCTTGCGTCTTCGTAAATTTCCAAAATGCGCTCCAAGTCCTGATGTTGTGCTTTTTCAATTATATGCATTTAGTCAAGCTCCTTCTTGCCTGTGTAAAGTTCATAATATCTGCCACCCATTTTAAGCAGTTCGTCGTGGTCGCCACGCTCAATAATTTCACCGTTTTCAAGCACCATAATAGCGTTAGAGTTTCTAACGGTAGAAAGTCTGTGAGCTATTACGAATGTTGTGCGATTTTGCATAAGTCGGTCCATACCACGTTCAATATGACGCTCGGTTCGGGTATCTACCGAACTTGTAGCTTCATCAAGAACAAGAATAGGAGCCTTTGAAATAGCTGCTCGTGCAATGTTAAGAAGCTGGCGTTGACCTTGTGAAAGGTTTGCGCCGTCCCCGGTAATCATTGTGTTGTAGCCTTCTTCAAGTCGCATTATAAAGGAATGCGCACTAGCCGTCTTTGCAGCCTCAATAACCTCTTCGTCGGTAGCATCAAGTCGTCCGTAACGAATATTCTCCATTATTGTACCACTAAATAAATGAGTGTCCTGAAGAACCATAGCAATATTCTGTCTTAACACATCTTTAGGGTAATCTTTTATATTAATTCCGTCAATGGTAATCTCGCCCTCTTCAATGTCGTAAAAACGGTTAAGAAGATTTGTAATGGTGGTTTTGCCTGCGCCGGTAGAACCAACAAAAGCAATTTTCTGTCCCGGTTTTGCATAGAGCGAAATGTTCTTAAGAACGGTCTTTTCAGGTACATAGCCAAAGCTAACGTTTTTAAGCTCAACGTGTCCTGTAAGGCTTTGATGCTTTTCGCTACCGGGCGCGTCTGCAGTTTCGGGTTCCATATCCATAACGGCAAATACACGTTCGGCACCTGCAAGGGCCGAGAAAATAGCAGTCATCTGCTGTGAAATTTGGTTAATTGGCATATTAAAGTGTCTTGTGTAGTTTGCGAAAACTGTAAGCGCACCCGGTGTGAAGCCACCAACAACCATCATTATTCCACCAACACCAATGGTAACGCCATAGCTTATCATGCTAACATTATGGGTAACAGGACCCATAATACCACCAAAAAATTGTGCCTTAAACTGTTTATCTCTAAGGTCGTCGTTTAAAAGTGAAAATTCTTCGGTGCAGGTTTCTTCGTGATTAAATACCTTAACAACCTTTTGACCCGATACACTTTCTTCAATATATCCATTAACCGAGCCAAGCGCTGCTTGCTGACCAACATAATACTTGCGTGAAAGCTTTCCTATAATTATACCACAATAAGCAAAAATAGGAATGAAGACAACTGTAATAAGGGTTAAAATCCAGTTAGTTGTAATCATAAAGAAAAGCGTGCCTGCAAGTGTAACTGCACCCGAAAACAGAGCTGTTACCGAATGATTAAGCATCATATCAATATTATCAATATCGTTGGTAAAACGGCTCATAATTTCGCCTGTGGGGTTTTGGTCGAAGTATTTAACAGGCAAGGTCTGAATTTTGCTAAATAATTCATTTCTAAGCTTTTCAAGTGTGGTTTGGGTAATGGAAAGCATAATTCTTGACTGCAAATAGGAAGAAATAATGCTCACTATATATATTACACCTAAAAGCATAATTGCTGCAGCTACATAGGTTAGAACTTCGGCAAAACGGCCACCCGACATAATGTCTTTAATAAAAGGTAGTTCGGTTAAGCTTTCAATTATACCGTCCATTTTAACTGCCATAATTCCGTCTTTGGCAAGGGTCGGAATTTGACCAATACGGTTAATAATGGGTAAAAGAGTAAATGCACCAATAAGAGAAGTTACTGCGCTTAAGATCATACAAAACAGTACAACAACAAGCTTTAATACATGTGGTTTAAAATAAGCAAGTAAACGAAATATGGTTGTCTTTGTGTTTTTGGGTTTACCACCCATTCTGCCCATTGGACCACCTCTGCCACCACCCGGACGGGGAGGAGCCATCATAGGACCTTTGCGGTCAGGTGCTTTAGAGGAATATTGGCGACGTAATTCTTCAAGTGTTCTTTTAGCCATACTTATTCCTCCTTCTTATCCATTTGCGAATAGTAAATTTCGCTGTATTCGGCACAATTTTCAAGTAATTGTTCGTGTGTGCCAACACCTGTAATTTCGCCTTCGTTCATAACAATTATGCTGTCGCACTCCTTAACCGAAGAAATACGTTGTGCAATAATTATTTTGGTAGAACCTGAAAGTTCTTCACGGAAGGCTTTTCTTATCATTTTTTCGGTTGCTGTATCAACTGCGCTTGTAGAATCGTCTAAAATTAAAATTTTAGGCTTCTTAAGCAGCGCACGTGCAATACAAAGTCTTTGCTTTTGCCCACCCGATACATTTACGCCGCCTTGTTCAAGCAGGGTAGAATATCCGTCTTTAAAACTTTCAATAAAGCCGTGAGCCTGTGCATATTTAGCAGCCTTTATAATATCTTCTTCTGTGGCAAAGTCATCGCCCCAAAGCAGATTTTCCTTAATGCTTCCCGAAAATAAAACATTCTTTTGAAGCACCATGCCAACACCTTCACGAAGGTTATACAGTGAATAATCTTTAACGTTTACTCCGTCAATTAAAACTTCGCCGGAGTCGGTATCGTAAAGTCTTGGAATAAGCGATACAAGCGTTGTCTTTCCACAGCCTGTTGAACCAATAATTCCAACCGTGCTTCCTGCTGTAATTTTTAAATTAATATCGTTTAATACAGGATCTTCGCTGTGCTTA